>DATMPC010000049.1 GCA_035567895.1 Terriglobales bacterium
CGCGGTCGTGCTCAGGTTCGCGGTTCCGCTTACAACGCTCTGTGTGTCGCCGTTGACGAAGCCGGTGATGAGTGCAGTGAACGTCGGGTTCGCGGCTCCATAGGTGCGCGAAGCGTTCTGTGCTGTAACAGTCAGCACGGCTGCATTCACCGTCAGGGTGCCGTTGACGAAGGTGAAGGTGTAGTTGGTGGCAGTGAGCGTTCCCGCAGTGGCGGTGATCGCATAGCTGCTGACGCCCGACGCCTGTGTCGCGGTCGTGCTCAGGTTCGCGGTTCCGCTCACTACACTCGCCGTATCCCCGTTGACGAAGCCGGTGATGAGCGCAGTGAACGTCGGGTTCGCGGCTCCATAGGTGCGCGATGCATTCTGTGCTGTAACAGTCAGCACGGCCGCATTCACCGTCAGTGTGCCGTTGACGAAGGTGAAGGTGTAGTTGGCGGCAGTGAGTGTTCCCGCAGTGGCGGTGATGGGATAGCTGCCTGTGTTCGAGGCTGGTGTCGCGGTCGTGCTCAGGTTCGCAGTTCCACTTACTACGCTCTGCGTATCCCCGTTGACGAAGCCGGTGATGAGTGCAGTGAACGTCGGGTTCGCGGCTCCGTAGGTGCGCGAGGTGTTCTGTGCTGTAACAGTCAGCACGGCCGCATTCACTGTCAGCGTGCCGTTGACGAAGGTGAAGGTGTAGTTGGTGGCAGTGAGCGTTCCCGCAGTGGCGGTGATCGCATAGCTGCCGACGCCCGACACCTGTGTCGCGGTCGTGCTCAGGTTCGCAGTTCCGCTCACTACACTCGCCGTATCCCCGTTGACGAAGCCGGTGATGATTGCGCTGAAGGCAGGGTTCGCGGCTCCATAGGTGCGCGAGGCGTTCTGTGCGGTGACGGTCAACACCGCTAGGTTCACATTGACGCTCACTGAAGTGGTTACCGTCTCGTAATTGACCGTGTCCGCGGGAGTGAACTTCACCGACAGCGTCTGATTGCCTGCTCTCAGCACGGTGCCAGCTGGAGGCATGTATGTGAAGCTACCTGGCACAGTGGCAGTGGCGTTCAATTGCGACGCGCTGAGTGCTGTGCCGTAGGTAATGGCTGCCGGATTGGCCCAGGTGATCGTAGGCGTGGCCGGTAGTACCGTCAGCACCGTAGGATCTGAACTGATCCCATGTTGGGCTGCCGTAATGTTGCTGGACCCAACTGTGACAGCCGTGGCCAGTCCATCATCGGTGATGTTCACCACCGCTTGATTCGAGGAACTCCAAATCACGGAGGTGGTCAGATCCTGAGTAGTCCCGTCCGTGAAGGTGCCTTTTGCAGTGAATTGCTGTGTCAGCCCTTTAACAATTGACGCGCTCGTCGGGCTAACGCTAATCGATTGCAGCATTGCCGCGGTTACCGCAAGAGAGAACGTATTCGACGTGACACCGCCCTTGCTGGCAGTGATGCTGCTCAAACCCACTGTGACTCCCGTGGCCATCCCGCCGTTATCGATATTGACTACGTTAGGAGTCAAGGAGGTCCAGATTGCGGAGTTAGTCAGGTCCTGGGTAGTGCCATCGCTGAAGGTGCCAATAGCGGTGAACTGAATGCTCGTGCCCTTGGCGATCGAGGTATGGTCCGCCCTGATCATGATCGACTGAAGCACAGCCGGAGTGACGGTCAGTGTGAATTTGTTTGAAGTAACCCCGCTCTGCGTGGCACTGATGTCAGTCGAGCCGAGGCTGATTCCCGTAGCCACGCCTGCAGCATTGATGCCTGCGATTGTGCTATCGGAGGAATTCCAGGTTGCTGCGTTTGTTAGATCCTGAGTGCTGCCATCGCTAAACGTTCCGATTGCCGTGAACGGAACGCTGGTCCCCTTCGCGATGGAAGTCTTCGCAGCAGAAATGACAATTGACTCCAGCACAGCCGGAGTGACAGAGAGCGGAAAATTGCCGGACGTAACGCCGTTCTGAGTAGCGCTGATGTCGCTGGAGCCGACCGAAACACCAGTCGCGAGTCCGTTGGCGGTGATGGTTGCCGCACTTTCGTTGGAGGAATGCCAGCTCACAGAGTTCGTCAGATCCTGCGTAGTGCCATCACTGAATGTTCCAATCGCCGTGAATTGATCGCTCGTGCCTTTCGCGATAGAAGGCTCTGCGGCGCTGATGGTGATGGATCCTAGAGTGGCCGGAGTTACGCTCAGCGGAAGCGTATTCGAAGTGATCCCGCTGCGGCTGGCGCTGATGTTCGCGGAACCGACCGAAGCTCCGGTCGCCAAACCGGAGGCGCTGATGCTAGCTACTCCCGGATTGTCCGATTTCCACGTCACGACGGTACTCAAGTCCTGCGTCGTGCCATCGCTGAAACTTCCGGTAGCGGTGAACTGATCGGTCGTTCCTTTTGCGATCGAACCGCTGATGGCGTTGATAGTGATCGACTGCAGGGTCGCCGGCATCACGGTGAGAGTAAAGTTCTGCGTCTCATCAGGAATCACACCGTTGTGCGCGGTGATCGTAATTGGGAAACTACCGCTCACCGTGGGCGTTCCCCTCAGCGTTGCCGTGCTGTCATGGTTGTCTGTGAACGTGACATCATGCGGAAGCGTTCCTGCTTCCGTCAGATTCGGAATGGGGAAACCAGTCGCGATAACGTTGAACGAGCCGGCATCTCCGACCTTGAAGGTCGTGTTGTTTCCACTCGTGATGACAGGGGATTGATTGACCGCTTGGTTTAGTGGCGAAGACATGCTCGAGTGGAAGTTGGTATCACCGCCGTAGACCGCAGTGATCACGTGGGATCCGATGCCAAGCGTCGAAGTGTTGAATGTCGCCCGGCCGGAAGCCAGCGTACCAGTGCCCAGAGTGGTGGTGTCGCCTTGAAAGGTTACGGTGCCGGTAGGCGTGCCACCGGCGCTGGTGACCGTTGCTGTGAAGGTGACGGCGGCTCCGAATGTCGACGGATTCAGCGAACTCGCAACTGCCGTCGAAGACGAGGCCTGATTGACGGTCTGAGTCAGAGGCGAAGAGGTGCTCGACTGGAAGTTAGTATCGCCGCCGTAGACAGCATTGATGGCATGCGGTCCAAGGGCGAGTGTGGAAGTGTTGAAGGTCGCCTGGCCGGAAGTCAGCGCACCGGTGCCCAGTGTGGTGATGCCGTCTTTGAAGGTCACAGTGCCGGTCGGAGAGCCGCTGGTGCTTGTGACTGTTGCCGTGAAGGTGACGGCCGCTCCGAAAGTCGAGGGATTCAGCGAACTAGCCACTGCCGTCGCCGACGAAGCCTGACTCACGGTCTGACTCACCGCCGCAGACGTGCTCGACTGGAAGTTGGAATCGCCGCCGTAGATCGCGGTGATGACATGCGGTCCGGTGGCGAGCGTCGAAGTGTTGAACGTCGCTGTGCCGGAAGTCAGCGTTGCTGTGCCCAGTGTGGTGCTGCCGTCCTTGAAGGTCACCGTCCCGGTCGGTGTGCCGCCTGTGCTGGTGACGGTTGCCGTGAAGGTGACCGCAGCTCCGAAGGTCGAGGGGTTCAGCGAACTCGCCACTGCCGTCGCCGACGAAGCCTGACTCACGGTCTGGCTCACAGCCGAAGAGGTGCTCGCCTGGAAGTTGGTATCGCCGCCGTAGAGCGCGGTGATCGAATGGGGTCCGGAGGAAAGCGTCGAAGTGTTGAACGTCGCCGTGCCGGAAGTCAGGGTTCCTGTGCCCAGTGTGGTGCTGCCGTCCTTGAAGGTCACCGTGCCGGTCGGTGTGCCGCCGCTGCTGGTGACCGTGGCCGTGAAGGTGACCGCAGCTCCGAAGGTCGAGGGGTTCAGCGAACTCGCCACTGCCGTCGCCGACGAAGCCTGATTGACGGTCTGGCTCAGTGCCGAAGAGGTGCTCGCCTGGAAGTTGGTATCGCCGCCGTAGAGCGCGGTGATCGAATGGGGTCCGGAGGAAAGCGTCGAAGTGTTGAACGTCGCCGTGCCGGAAGTCAGGGTTCCTGTGCCCAGTGTGGTGGTGCCGTCTTTGAAGGTGACTGTGCCTGTAGGCGTGCCGCCGGTGCTTGTGACCGTGGCCGTGAAGGTGACGGCAGCTCCGAAGGTCGAGGGATTCAGCGAACTCGCGATTGTCGTCGAAGACGAAGCCTGATTGACGGTCAGGGCGAGGTTCTGCACTGCATCCGTGCCTACGCCGTTGTGCGCGGTGAATGAGATCGGGAACGAACCGCTGGCAGTCGGAGTTCCGCTCAGCACTCCGGTGGCGGTGTTGAACGTCACACCTGCCGGCAGTGCACCGCTCTCGCTCAGCGTCGGAGTGGGGAAGCCGGTCGCCGTTACCGTGAATGAACTGAGTGAACCGAGAGTGAACGCGGTGTTGTTCGCGCTGGTGATGGCGGCCGCCTGATTGACGATCAGCGTGAAGTTCTGCGTTGTATCCGGAGCTGCGCCGTTGTGCGCGGTAATCGTGATTGGGAAATTCCCGGGGACCGTCGCTGTGCCGCTTAGCTTCGCCGTGCCATCGTGGTTGTCGGTGAAGGAAAGCCCGTTTGGTAAGGATCCGACTTCTGTCAGCGTAGGAGTGGGGAAGCCGATGGCTGTGACGGTGAACGAACCGGCAGTGCCTACCATGAACGCTGCGCTGCCTGCACTGGTGATCGCGGGCGCCGTGGCTGACTGGAAAATTGCGAATGGAGAGAAAGAGGTAACGCTTCCGCAGACCGTGTGGTTTGCCGTGTCGACCGAGATCGTTACATCGACCCAGGCGCTCCCGTTGTAGTGAAAGAGGCGTGGCGAATTCACGAACGTAATCGCTGTGTAATTGATGCAAACGGTAACGGTGCCGGAAAAGACCGCCGTAGTGGACAGGTCGAAGTACTGTGCGGGGTTGCCGACAAGGAATCCGGCAGGAGGCGCCGCCCCGGTGCTCGCCATTGTGAGGGAGGTCATTCCCCCCTGGGTAACGTTGCTGAACGTCAATTTGGCAGGCGTTGCGCCGTTTGCGTCTGCCGGTTGAACGGAGACGTTTGTTCCCGTCGACGTATTGTTTGTTGTTGGAGGGGGCGAAGAACTGGATGAGAAGTTGTTAGATCCGCCCCCACCGCCGCATCCGGCCGTCCAAAGCGCCAGGCTCACGATGAGGACCATCGCTCTTAGGACAACAGTCCCATGCTTGCCAAACATCATTTATTTCTCGTGCAGTTTTGGTGTTTGGGCCCGACTGAACTTGAGACGGAAACAAACTTCAACCGAGGCTGTGGGGGACTAACGTAGCCTCTTAAAAGGGGATAACAGTATAGTACTTTTCCGATATTAGGGGTTATAAAATTGGGTACCGCTGAAGGCAGTCCAGAGCCCACTCGTCACTTATTCGCAGGTCGGAAAGAAGCAAGGGAAGCCGCCAACTGCGCATCAAGCCAGTCTCCCTTCTCCTAGAACTCTCTCCCTGTTCTCTCAGATATCTCTCCCTGTTAATTTCGCGGAACCTGGCTAAAATTGAGAAATCCAGCCGATTTTTGTCGATTTCGCTCTCTGCTAACTTTTTCTCCCTGTTAATTTAGCGAGACAGACAAACGCGGAATCAACGCCTGAAGCAGTCGGGCGAATTGTCCCTTAATCTTCTGCCCAATCTCCAGAACCTCTGCGTGGTTAATCGGCTGGTCGAGAATCCCCGCCGCCATGTTGGTCACCACCGATATGGCGAGCACTTTCATGCCGCAGTGGCGCGCGACAGTTAACCTGAGGTGTCGGGTGACAGTCCTTGGATCAATAGATCGATTTGGGGCACTTCGAATCCAGTAATGTCCAGGTTGAAGTCAAGATTCAGCGCGGCCAACTCTTGGAAATGTTCCCCTAACAACGCCTCATTCCATTCGGCGTTTTCCGTCAATTTGTTATCCGCGATCATGAACGCAGTGGCCTCGGCGTCGGTGAGGTGGTCGACCGAGATGGTTGGCACTTGTTCAATGCCAGCCAGCTTTGCGGCTTCGATGCGCCCGTGGCCAGCGACAATTTGATCTTGGGCGTTAACCAGGACGGGAACGATGAACCCAAATCGCAAAAGGGCTCGGGCTAGCTGATCTAATTGTTTCTTGCTGTGTTTCCGCGGGTTGCGGGAATTAGGCTTGAGCTGTGAGGTGGATCGATAATTGACTGATATTTGAGGAGCACATAGCGACGGATTCTGGTTTAGCATTTGTGCACTTTCCTTTTATGCAAATTTGCTTACCTTTCATTGGCATGTGTCCTCTCAATTTTTTTTAGTGAGCGGCAAACTCACGGGAGCAAGTTTACCCCGGAAAATCTTTCGGCAATACTCAAGAACGCAGACGAATCTTTTTCAGAGACATGCTTAGGCTCACTCGCGCTACGTGACGTACCAAGTTGTCGCTCGCTGCCTTAGTCGAACAGACTCGATCACAATCGGTGCGGCGAACGCGCATGGAGACCAACGGAAGCAGCTTCCTGCTTTTTGTGAGGCTCCAGCGCACATGGATTGGAGCAATTCCCCTGTTATTTCGTTCGAATTCCCTGTTCAGCCCTCGTTTATTCCCTGTTCCGCTGCAATTAATTCCCTGTTATTTTCCCGCCCAAACAGCAGCAATCGCGAAATCCCCGCTAAAGACGCGGATTTCTGCCAGAGGCCAAGAAGGCCCCGGAAATTTTCCCTGTAAATTTCCCTGTTAATTTAGCGAGCTCGTCAAACGCGGAATCAACGCCTGGAGCAGTTGGGCAAACTGACCTTTGATCCTCTGCCCAATTTCCAGAACCTCCGCGTGATCAATCGGCTGATCGAGAATTCCTGCTGCCATGTTGGTCACCACAGAGATAGCCAGCACCTTCATGGCGCAGTGTCGTGCCACCACCACTTCTGCGACCGTGGACATGCCGACAACGTCTGCTCCGATCGTTCGCAGAAATCGAATTTCCGCCGGTGTTTCATAGCTCGGCCCCGGCACGGCAGCGTACACACCTTCGTAGATGTCGACGCCTTGCCGTTTTCCTTCGGCCAGCGCGAGCGCCCGCCATTCTTTTGAGTACGCTTCGGTCATGTCAGGAAAACGCGGGCCAAAACGTTCTTCATTCGGGCCCATCAATGCATTTGTACCTTGCAGGTTGATGTGATCGCTGAGGACGACCAGGCATCCGGGCTTGAGCTTTGGACCTATTCCGCCCGCGGCATTCGTAAGCAACACTCCCTTGATTCCCATGCGGCAAAACACGCGCATCGGAAATGTGACGCGTGCCATGCTGTGACCTTCGTAGTAATGCACGCGGCCTTGCATGGCTGCTACGGCAACATCTCCGACTCGGCCGATTACTAGATTCCCCGCGTGTCCTTCGGCGCTCGAGACCGGGAAGTTCGGAATCGTGGAGTAGGGAAGCACGACACGATCTTCCAGATCGTCGGCGAAAGCTCCTAAACCGGACCCCAAAACGAGTGCGAGCCGTGGACGCAGCGCGGTCTTGCTGAGGATGAACTCAGAGGCTTCGCCCGCGTGCGACCACTGGTCCGTCGCCTGAAGCTTCATAATTCACCACGGAGGCACGGAGACACGGAGAGCGGCAAAACAGAAACGTGAGTAAAGGATGAAGAAGCAAAGAGGATCGAAACGGCTTGATGCGCGCACACTGATGCCTGCGCGATGTTTGATGTATGGCTGATTCCGGTTTTAGTCCTCAACTCGCTTTTCTCCGTGCCTCCGTGTCTCCGTGGTGAAAGACTTTCTTGGTTAATCAATGTTGCACCAGGAGACTCACGATCGAAGCCGACATTAAATTCGCCATCGTGCCTGCGAGCATCGCGCGAAATCCGAGCTTTGTTAATTCAGACCGTTTGTTTGGAGCCAGCGCGCCGATTCCCCCGATCTGAATTCCGATGGATGAGAAGTTGGCGAAGCCACAGAGCGCAAATGTCGCGATCGTTACGGATCGCGGATCCAGCGCATCCTTCACGACTCCCAAAGACTGATATGCAATCAGTTCATTGATCACCATACGAGTCCCAAGCAAGTTTCCAACCGACACCGCATCTTTCCAGGGAATTCCGATGGCGTATGCGACGGGAGCAAAGACATGTCCAAGAAGACTCTGAAGGCTGTCCGGAAACCTTGCGATGTGCTGGTGAATTCCACCGAAGATACCATTGATCAGTGCGACCAGCGCGATAAAGGAAATCAACATGATCGCGACATTGAAGGCTAACTGGCCGCCGTCGATGGTCCCACGGGCAATCGCGCCAAGGATGTTATCGTCGCGGTGCATATCCTCCTTGGACATCTCAACTTTACCTTCTGTCTTCGGCGTTTCGGTTTCCGGCACCAGCATCTTCGCCATGAGAATCGTGCCGGGCGCAGTCATAATTACGGCTGCGAGTAGATGCTCAGCCTTGGCGCCAAACGCAATATAGGCTGCCATAATTCCGCCCGAGACATGCGCCATGCCGGCGGTCATGATCGTCATCAGCTCAGAGCGTGTGCACTCCGGCAGGAATGGGCGAATGGTAAGCGGGGCCTCGGTCTGGCCCATGAAGATTGAAGCGGCTACGTTGAGCGATTCCACGCCGCTCACTTTCATCGTGAGCTTCATCAGCCACGCAAAGAAGCGAATCACCAGTTGCATGATGCCGAGGTAGTACAGCACCGCGAAGAACGCGGAAATGAAAATAATCGTCGGAAGCACCTGAAAGGCGAATACAAATCCGACCGGGGGCAAGTTAATACCGAGCTGCCCAAAAACAAATGCCGCTCCGGCTGATGAGTAAGAGAGCAGTTTGGTGACGGCGTCGCCCGCCGCTTTCATGAAGTGTTGGCCAAAGGTCCAGCGCAGCACGATGAGTGCGAAGACGAGCTGCAGTCCAAGCCCCCAAAGAATAGTTCGAAGACGAATCGCTTTGCGATTCGTAGAAAATACGTACGCCAAGCCAATAATCCCAACCATGCCGATCAAGCCTGTAAGTCTGATCATTCGTTGGTTCTCTTCTCTCGTGGATTTGAATAGCCCGGCTAAGAAGCGTGCACCGCTGGCGTAGAACTTCCTTCAATCACCTGGCGAATCAATTTCGCAGGCGCCGCAGTTTGCTTTGCACTTATCTGGTAACTCGATGCGATCAAGGACTCGGCTTCTCTGAGGCGCGCGTCGGAATTGTAGTGCAGCGTGCAGATCGGCTCGTTTTGAGCGACAGCGTCGCCGACTTTCTTGTGCAGAATGATTCCCACGGCGTGGTCAACCGCATCTTCTTTCTTGTCTCGTCCGCCGCCGAGCACCAGACTTGCGATTCCCACGTGCTCTGAGTTGATCGAGTGAACATAGCCGGCATGTGGGCTGCGCACCTCGCGACGATTGCGAGCACGCGGCAGCTTGCTCACATCGCGCAGAGCCTCAGCATCTCCGCCCTGAAGCAGAGTGACTTCGCAGAACTTCTCAAAGGCCGAGCCATTCGCGATCATCTGTTTGGCGAGCGTCCGTCCCTGCTCGACCGAGTCTGTCTTCTCTCCCAGGTAAAACATCCATGCAGAAAGCTCGATACTCAAATCGCGAAGATCGGCTGGTCCACGGCCTTTGAGAACTTCGACGCATTCGACTACTTCCAGCGCATTTCCAACGTACAGTCCAAGCGGCTGATCCATGTTGGTGATTAGTGCGACCATGCGCTTGCCGATGCGGACTCCGGTCTCGACCATCAATTTGGCCAAGTGGACGGCGTCGGCCTCTTTCTTCATGAATGCGCCCGAGCCCGTCTTCACGTCGAGCACCAGCGCGTCGATGCCTTCGGCGATTTTCTTGCTCATGATCGACGCGCAGATGAGAGCCGGGCTCTCTACAGTACCGGTCACGTCGCGCAGCGCGTACATCTTCTTGTCGGCGGGCACGATCTTTTCCGTTTGTCCCACCAGCACCATCCCGCATTTGGCAAGAACCTCGCGCATTCGGTCAGGCGCGAGACTTACATTGAAACCCGGAATAGCCTCCAGCTTGTCGAGCGTGCCGCCGGTGTGTCCAAGCCCGCGTCCGCTGATCATCGGCACCAAAAGGCCGCCAGCGGCCACAATCGGTGCAAGGATGAGCGAAGTCTTATCGCCTACGCCCCCGGTTGAGTGTTTGTCGACCTTCTTTCCCGGCAGATCAGACCAGTCGAGCGTCACTCCGGAGTGCAGCATCGCTTCAGTGAGCGTTGCGATCTCCTTCCCGGACATCCCGCGCAGCAACACCGCCATCAGCCAGGCTGCCATCTGATAGTCGGGAAATTGAGCCTCGGTATATCCGCGGACGATGAATTGGATTTCTTCGCGCGTGAGTTCGTGCCCGTCACGCTTCCTGCGGATGAGATCGACAATACGCATGCGATGCGCCCAAAGGCGTCCAAGGCTCCTGAAGGTTGTGAAAGTGACAGGCAAGATTACAGGAACGGAGGGTGGCTGAATAGAGTGTTTTCGTCTCGTTGTCGCAGATTATCACCGAGCCAGTGCGGTCGGTAACGTTGGTTCCCAATACTTCCGCTAGGCAGAAGGCATTGCTTAAATTTGTGATGATGACTATCATGACCCATGTGACCATTTAACGAGTTTGAGGAGATTCCCGAGTGAGTACTCATACATGGACGGTTGCTGAGGCAAAGGCCAAGTTTAGTCAGGTGATCGAGCGAGCGAAGTCGGATGGGCCACAGACTATTACCCGCAACGGACGAACGGCTGTGGTAGTTGTGGCGGCAGACGAGTGGGAGCGGAAAACAAAACGTAAGGGTAATCTCGCCGAATTCTTCGCTTCTTCGCCGCTACGTAATTCCGGCGTGAAGATCAAGCGCTTGCATGGCAATCTGCGGAAGATTGACTTGTGAGCTTTTTGCTGGATACGAATGTTGTATCCGAGTCGATAAAGCCGTATCCGAATCCCGGTGTGACTGAGTGGCTCGCCGGGGTAGATGAAGATCGCGCCTTTCTGAGCGTTGTGACACTGACTGAGCTGCGCTACGGTATTGAGCGCATGCCGGCTGGCACGCGGCGGAAGCGCGTGACCGCTTGGCTGGAAGACGAGCTGCTATTGCGCTTTGAGGGAAGAATTCTGACGATTGACGCGACAGCCGCTGATCTGTGCGGAAGAATCATCGCAAGGAGTGAAGCTGCCGGGCATCGAATTGAGCCACTGGATGCTTTTATTGCCGCCACAGCCGAATTTCATCGGCTTACTCTGGTAACTCGCAATACTGCAGACTTCGAGCCAGTTCTGAAGGACATCCTCAATCCGTGGACCAAGTAAGTTGAGGCGGCCGGTAGTAGACCAATCGTCCGGCTCCCCTAGTTGGTTCGCCAATCACGTTTCGTCTTAACTCAACGATTCCGAACTAAAGCTGTGCGGCAGGAGCTCGCGCATCGAGCTGCGCTGGATGCCCTTTGGTCCTATATAAAAGATGTCAGCGTCGGGACCGAATTCGCTGATGACTTGCCGACACGCGCCACACGGAGAGCAAGCCACATTACGATCGTTGACGACCGCAATTGCACGAATTTTCACTCTCTTGGCTCCGAGTTCCGAGACGGCTGAGAAGATCGCGGTTCGCTCAGCACAGTTGGTTAATCCATAAGAGGCATTCTCGACGTTACACCCGCTGAACACTTCTCCGCCCTCCAGCAGAACGGCTGCACCCACTCGGAATGTCGAATAAGGAGCGTACGCATGTTCGTATGCCCGTTTGGCCGTGGCGATCAAGTCGTCTTGTTGCGTGGAGGTAAGTTCCTGTCTCGGCGAGCTCATTGAGAAACAGGGTACAGAAAAACCAGGGGACAGGGAACAGGGGACAGGGAACAGAAAAATCAGGATTGCTCACACTGCAAGTGTGCCGGTGTAGATGGCCATTCCCACAACGGCATCTATGCCCATTCGATCGAGCCTATCGATTTCTCCGCTCGTCGTTATGCCGCCGGCCACGATCAATTTGTTGCCGGTTGCGGCGCGAAGATCATCTAGAATTTCAAAAGGAAATCCCTGCATCAGACCTTCTGTATCAATATGCGTGTAGAGGAATGCTGAGCAAAAAGCTTCAAGTTGCTGGATAGCGTCAGCCGGACGAAGTCTTGTGCTCTGTTTCCATCCCTTAACCGACACAAATCCACCTCGCGAATCGACAGCAAAAATGAGGCGCTCGGGCCCGAGCTCCTCGGCGAGAGCCTTGGCAAATTCGCTATTTACTCCGTCCACAGTGAAGAGGGAAGAGCCGATGATCGCCTTGCGTGCCCCGTCCGAGAGTGCTGCCCGAACCTTTTCGAGGGTGCGCAAGCCTCCGCCAACCTGACAGGGAAGTTCGGCGCAGAAGTCTTTCACCATCGCATGATTGCTGCCATTTCCCATTGCGGCATCGAGATCAATAACTTGAACCATCGGAAACTTCATGAAGCGATCGACCCACTCGGCGAAGTTCCCGAACTCGAGCGCCTTGCGCTCGCCTTGTACGAGTTGAACGATCTTGCCGCCCATCAGGTCGATGGAGGGGATCAGCACGGCAGCCTCATCGGAATGTTTTTCGATTGTAGAAATGCCTTGAGTTCACGAATGTCCTGTACCCCGAAGTGGAACACTGAAGCAGCAAGCGCTGCGTCCGCGCGGCCAGTCGCGAAGACTTCAACGAAGTGATTGCTCGTTCCAGCGCCGCCAGAGGCGATCACGGGAATCGCAACTGCTGAACTGACGGCCTCGGTTAGGCGACAATCGAATCCGGCTCCAGTACCATCGCGGTCCATGGATGTAAGCAGAATCTCCCCCGCGCCGTGTTGTTCGGCTTCTTGAGCCCACTCAAGCGCTTTGCGTCCTGTCGGCGTGCGGCCACCTGCGACCAGAACGTCGTAATTGGTTCCAGCACCGTTGCTTCTTGCATCAATAGCAACCACCACGGCCTGTGACCCAAAGCGCGCGGCAATCCGCTCGATCAGGCTCGGATCCCGCACTGCGGCGGAATTAATGCTGATCTTATCCGCACCAGCATCGAAGATCGCCGCAGCATCCTCAAGTGTGCGAATCCCTCCGCCGACCGTGAAGGGAATGAACAGTTCTCGTGCCGTGCGTTTGACCGTATCGATGAGAGTGCCGCGATTCTCATGTGTCGCCGAAATGTCGAGCAGAACGATCTCGTCCGCTCCGGACTCGCTGTGGGCTCGAGCGAGCTCGGCAGGATCGCCAGCGTCGCGCAGGTTCAGGAACTTAGTTCCCTTTACTACCCGTCCAGCGTCGACATCCAGACACGCAATGATTCGTTTCGTCAGCATTCTTGAGAAGGATGATGTAGTCAGAGATCGCAGAAGTTTCTGAGCAACCGCAAACCAACCGGCCCAGATTTTTCAGGATGGAACTGCACGCCAAAGAGATTGCCGTTCTCGACCGCCGCTGAGTAAGTTTCGCAGTAGTCCGTCGTCGCAACCGTGTCTGCAGTAAGAGGCGCGCAGTAGGAGTGGGAGTAATAAACGAATGATCCCGAGTCGATGCCATTGAGCAGCCGGCAATCACGTACTTTGGCGATCTGATTCCACCCAACGTGCGGCACTTTCAAATCGCGCGACTGAAACCGCTCACAGTTTGCTTGGATAGCTCCCAATCCGGGAACATCGGGAGCCTCGCTGCTGCCAGCCATCATCCACTGCATTCCGACACAGATTCCGAGAAAGGGCTTACCTGCCGCGATCCTTTCCTGCACAGACTCGCGCAAGCCAGTGCGGTCCAGTTCCGCAGTGGCAGCGAAGTGCCCCACGCCGGGAAGAATGACTTTATCCGCACTGCTTACCAGCTTTGGATCATCCGTGACAGTGGCTCTCAGACCTAAGTGTTCTAAAGCCTTCTTTACCGACATCAGATTGCCGGCTTTGTAATCAACAATGGCGATCACAGCAGTCCCTTGGTGCTGGGCAACATCTTCGCGAGTCGCTTGTCGCGCGAGCAGGCAAAACGCAGCGCCCTGGCGAATGCCTTGAATAGCGCTTCGAGCTTGTGATGATTCGAGCGGCCATACAGCGTCTTTACGTGAACATTGGCTCGCGCGCCACGAGCAAAGCCTTCGAAGAAGTCATGCGCCAGCTCCGACTGGAAATCGCCGACGAGACGCGTGCGAACCTTCGGATCTATTACTGCAACCGCTCGTCCGCTTAGATCAACCGCAGCCATTCCTAAAGTTTCATCCATCGTCATCAGGAAATATCCGGCGCGTAGAATGCCTTTGCGATTTCCGAGCGCCTTATCGAATGCTTCACCGAGTGCGATACCCACATCTTCAACGCTGTGGTGCTGATCGACATCGAGATCGCCGTTGCAGCGCAGGTGCAGATCAAAAGCTCCATGACGAGCGAACAACTCCAGCATGTGATCGAAGAAACGTATACCGGTTGACACCTCATACTTGCCGCGTCCATCGATGTTGAGCGAAAGGTCGATCTGCGTTTCGGTCGTCTTGCGTTTTAGCCGGGCGGTTCTCATCCTGCGCTTCCTGTTGTGGTGCTGGCCCGATTCTCCGCAGCGGGCGACCAGCCTATCGCTTTCAATACTTCCGGCAGAGCCATTAGCAGGCGTTCGGTGTGTTCCACCGTGCCCACAGTCATACGAACACATCCATTGCATCCCGGATCGTTGCTGCGGTCACGCACGAGAATGCCGCGATTCCGCATTTCAGAGACGAAGTCCTTGTGCATAGGACCTATGTTGGCCAGCACAAAGTTAGCCTGGCTGATCCAATATGGAACTTGATGACACGTGAGCTGAATCATCAAACGCGCACGCCCTTGTTTGACCTGCCGGACATAGTCTGCGAGAAACTCCCGATCGGCGATTGCATGCGGTAAGCAGGCGAGTGCGATTCCATTCACGTTGTAGGGCGAAGCGACTTTGCGCACCATAGGCATCTGAATGCTATTTCCGGCAAGCACGCCGATACGCAACCCTGCTAATCCATATGCCTTAGAAAACGTCCTCGCCACGAAGAGATTGGGAAAGCGTGCGACCCCATCAAGCACAGTCTCTCCCCAGAAGTCGTAGTAAGCCTCATCGACTAGCACTGCGGCTTCTGGAGCCGCATCCGCAATACGCAGCAAATCCGCTCGTGAAGCGACGGAGCCCGTAGGATTGTTGGGGCTTGCGAGAACAATCATCCGAGTTCTTCCCGTAATGGAGCTTAGGATGATCTCCACAGGAAATCGGAATCCCCGCTCGGGATTGGCCTGAATTGCAGTCACCTTCGCGCCAGTGCTCTGCGCGTAGATCTCATACATCGAGAACGTCGGAACAACGATCAGCACTTCGTCACCAGGCTCAAGGTATGTTTCGCAGAGCAAGTGAATTGCCTCGTCGACGCCATTGGTGAGCAACACCTGGTCGTGTGCAAGCCTGAGAAATTCGGCCATCAGACGCTCCGTAGGAGCGCGTTCCGGATACTTCGTGAGTTCGCCGGCTGCAATCTGCCTCAACACTTCCGCAATGCGCGGCGATGGAGCCTCTGTATTCTCGTTGAAGTCGAGACGCAGACCATCTCTTCCGCTAAGCGGGGGATGGTATTCCTTCATGTCTCGCACCGCGGTTCGTGCCTGCAGAACCTTCTCCATTACGCGCCCACCCTCACGGCAATCGACTGCGCATGCGCTACGAGCCCTTCTGCCTGGGCCAACGTGCTGACGTCGCGCGCGATGGTCTGCAGTCCTTTCGCGGTGAACTCCTGGACGGTAATGAGCTTCACGAAGTCGTTTACGCTCAAGCCGGCTCGGAAGCGCGCCGAACCTCCAGTGGGAAGAACATGGTTCGGGCCGGCGGCGTAGTCGCCCGCAGCTTGCGGCGAGTAGTCGCCGACAAAGACCGATCCCGCGGATTCGATTTCAAGTACATCTCGTTGCGAAGCTACCGTGATGTGTTCCGGAGCGAGCTCGTTCGCGATTCGAATTGATTCTTCGGGCGACGACGTCACGACTGCGTAGCCATTTTTTCTGAGTGACTGCCGCGCAACGTTGTTCGCCGCCGACTGGCGCTCAGTCTCCTCGACTACTTGCTTCGCGAGCTTCACGTTCGAGGTAATGAAGATTGCGAGGGCATCCGGATCGTGCTCAGCCTGTGCCACCAAATCCGCTGCGATAAAACATGCATTTCCCACGTCGCTGACGATTACAACTTCGGTTGGTCCGGCAAGCATATCGATGGAGCAGTCGAATGCGACCAGCTTCTTCGCCGCCGTAACAAACACATTTCCTGGGCCGACGATTTTGCTGACGCGGGGAATTGTCTTCGTACCGTAGGCAAGCGCAGCAATGGCCTGCGCACCGCCTATCGAGTAGAACTCTTTGATGCCGAGTAGCGATGCCGCCGCTAACGTCTCAGGAGCGGGACGTGGAGAGACCACGACGATTCGCGACACACCAGCAATCTGCGCCGGGATTACGGTCATTAGGAGCGTTGAAGGCAGGGGATGACGTCCGCCAGGCACGTAGCATCCTACTGACTCGAGCGGACGAATCATTTGTCCTAGTCGTACGCCGCTCTGAACATCGCGCATCCACTCCTGCGGCTTCTGCCACTCGGCAAAACGACGGATGTTCTCCGCAGCGGTTTCGAGCGCAGCGCGAAACTCCGAACTCACTTGACGCCACGCACCGTCGATCTCCGACTCGCCGAGACGAAACGCCTTGCTAGTCAGGCCATCGAACTTGCGGCTGTAGTGAAACAGTGCTCCATCGCCCTTCTTTCTGACATCGGCGACGATCTTTGCAACGGTCTTCTCCACCCGCGCAAGATCAAGCGCGCCGCGATTCGCTAATCGCTTGAGCACAGCTGCACCGCGTTTGCTGGTGATGAGCTTCATTCGTCCTTCCCGGTCACATCACGATTTTGTTCAACGGATACTCCACAATGCCGCTGGCATTCGCATCTTTCAGCTTGGGCAACACGTCGCGTACGACGCTTTCTTCGAGGATCGTGTTCACGGCCACCCAGTCACGGTCGTTCAACTCAGAGATCGTCGGACTATTCAATGCAGGCAAAACCGCCAGAACGTTATTCAGATCGCGTTTCCGCACATTGAGCATCAGTCCAACGCGCCCTTGAGCGTCGATGGCGCCGCGCAGCATAAGCGCGATGTTCTCGATCTTCTTTCGCTTCTCGGCGGATTGCCATGCTGCCTTGTTGGCGATGAGCTGCGTCTGCGACTCACAAACGGTCTCGATGATGCGCAGCCGATTGGCGCGAAGAGAACTGCCGGTTTCCGTGACTTCCACAATGGCATCGGCCAGGATCGGAGGCTTTACTTCCGTCGCTCCCCACGAAAACTCGACCTTTACCGGAACATTCTTCGACGCGAAGTAATTCTTGGTCGTATTCACCAACTCCGTGGCGATGATGCAATTTCTCAAGTCTTCGGGCCTCTCAAAACGGGAATCCTGTGGAACTGCAAGTACCCAGCGTACTTTGCCTCGGCTTTGTTTCGCATAAACAAGGTCGGTAACGGTCTCCACTTCGAGTCCGCTTTCGAGAACCCAATCTCGGCCTGTGAGTCCGGCATCCAGGAAGCCATGCTCCACATAGCGCGCCATCTCCTGCGCGCGAATCAGCATGCACTCAATCTCTGGATCGTCGATGGAAGGGAAGTACGAGCGGCCGTTTGCGTAGATATTGAAGCCGGCACGCGCGAACAATGCTACCGTTGCATCCTGCAGGCTGCCCTTAGGAATTCCAAGCCGGATCCTCATCGGACTTCCTCAGGCGCGGCCGTAAGCGCGATGCTCTTGGTGAAGCACGATCGCGTGCCCTCGTGGCACACGAGCCCATCGCCTTCGACTTCTACGCGGAAGAGAAGGCAATCGTTGTCGCAGTCCGTAGCGGCGGAGATCACGCGGAGTCGGTTCCCAGAGGTCTCGCCTTTCATCCACAGCTTTTGGCGCGTGCGGCTGAAAAACGTTACGTAACCAGATTCCAGCGTCTTCTCGTACGCTTCCGAATTGGCGAATCCTACCATCAGCAGCTCGCCGTTAACGTTGTCCTGAACGACCACAGGTACAAGGCCGTCCATCTTCTTGAAATCGATTTCCTTCATTTGTTCTCCGTGGCCCGCCGCGCCGCGTGCTAAAACACAAAGCCCGCTGCGCAATCTGCGTCAGCGGGCTTAATCTCTATGATTGCTTCTGAACTTATTCGCTAGAGAGCTCCGCCGACACGTTCGCCGCGTGATGATGATGGCGATGATGGCGGAGTGAACTCATCTCTACTGGCGCTAAAGATACATGGCGCGCGAGCGCCGTGTCAAACTAGTTGGTCGCCTTGCCGTTCGACTTCTTCTTATTCTTGTGATTTCCCAAAGCGATGTCGGCCAGCTCCAAATAGCGGTTGCCGGCGGCCTCAGAGCTGCCGTGAATGATGGTCCGCGGCGTCTGTTGCTGCTGCGTGTGTCTACGCATCAACTCTTTGTCGACCCAGAGGCCTACCGGATGGTCATCCGCTTCGGCCAGGATCGTTCGCTTAGGACGAGCCTTGAGCTTCTTAACCTTTGCAGACATATCGAAAATTGTAGGGAAGGTGCTCACAGAGAATACAACATCAATGTTACGTTGCAATAGGAAAAACTATTTAGGAACGCCAACAAACGCCTTAGTCAGAGTAGCTCGAAACGTAGCGGAGAAACTCAGGACGCAATGCTTTTCAGAATCATTCTGTTACACTCGGCACCGTTATCTTGGAGGACAGGAGACCCTACCCATGAACCGAAAAAGACTTTTCACTTTACTCTTTTCCCTCATGCTGGTCGCAACTTTGGGATACGCGCAAGCGACGGCCCCTAGTACCAGCTCAGACCAGACCACGACAACCACTAAGTCCAAGAAGACAAAGAAGCCGAAAACCAACGACGCCGCCTCCGATGTGAAGGAAGGTACCGAGAAGGCGGCCGAAGCCACAAAGAGCGGCGCGACGAAGACTGCTAAGGCGACAAAGTCTGGCGCCGAAAAGGCCGCCACAGCAACAGAGAGTGGGGCGGAGAAGGCTGCAACCGCAACCGCGCATGGAACTGAAAAGGCCGCCAAGAAGACCGCAAGCACGACCAAAGATGTGGCAGAGGGAGTGAAGTCCGGCGTCACTGGTAAGAAGGCCACGACCGCAAAGCTCGACATCAATACAGCCACAAAAGAGCAGCTTCAGGAGTTGCCGGGCGTCGGCGATGCCTATTCACAGAAGATCATCGATGGTCGTCCGTACAGCGCGAAGAACGATTTGGTACGCAAGAATGTCGTTCCGCAAGCTACGTACGACGGAATCAAGGATCAGATCATCGCGCACCGCACCACCGCCAGCGCGAAGAAGCCAGCCAGCGCTCTGAAATAGTCGCCAGCGATTCCCCTTGAACCCTCTCCAGCGGAGAGGGTTTTCTTTTCCCGCCCATGCGTAGGGGCAACTATAATCACCCCAGAGGTTTTCGATCGTCCCAGCCTTAGGCATACCTGGTTGCGGCGACGGTGCCGGAGTAATCCGGCCGAGGGTGTGAGTGGAAACGCTCGCGCCTCCCGTTTGGAAAGGAAACCACCCGCCAATGCGCCGTTTGCAGGCGTGTCCCTCTCCTTCTCTCCAAACGAATTTCGAATCCTCTGAGTGGCGTCGTGGTCTAACACTGAGTAAGTCATGACTTTGCACGACAAATTCGGACGCGCGATTACCGATCTGCGCATTTCGATAACCGATCGCTGCAATTACCGTTGTGTCTATTGCAGAACTGGGAATGAAGGCGCGCAGTACGCGGACTTGAAGCTTGAAGAGTATCTCCGCATGGTGCGCGTAATGGTCTCCCTGGGAATCGAGAAGGTCCGGATTACGGGCGGGGAACCGCTGCTCCGTCGAGGTGTGGTCGATTTCGTCCGCGAAGTCTCGCAATTACGCACCGCAAGCGGTCACAAACTCGATATCGCGATTACAACGAACGGTCACTTGCTCGAAGATCTGGCTCAGCCATTGAAGGATGCCGGGCTGAACCGCATCACCGTAAGTATGGACGCCGTGGATCCGGAGAAGTTCGCGCGCATCACTCGCGTCTCCGGCGGATTCGAGCGCGTTCTCGCCGGCGTTCGGGCAGCCAAACGAGCAGCTCTGGATCCAGTCAAGGTGAATTGCGTGCTGTTGCGCGGGTTCAACGAAGACCAGATCGTCGAGTTCGCGAAATTCTCCCGCGATGAAGGCGTTATCGTCCGCTTCATCGAGTTCATGCCGCTCGAAGAAGATCGAGTCTGGAGCCCTGAAGTTGTAGTGACTCTGGATGAAATCGTGAAGAAGCTCTCCGCCTGGAAGCCAATACGGGAACTGCCAGGCAACACGCTCAGCGAAACAGCTCGCCGCTATACCTTCGACGATAGAGTGGGAGAGATCGGGATCATTGCTCCTGTCTCCAAGCCATTCTGCGGGCACTGCTCCCGCATCCGCATTACTTCCGACGGCAAGATCCGCACCTGCCTGTTCTCACTATTCGATCACGATCTCTATGCCGTGATGCTGCGCGGAGGAGACGACGCCGAAATGGCCGCGTACATCCGCTCAGTCGTGGAAAAGAAGGAAGCACGCCATCACATCGGCGAACCCGGCTTCATGCAGCCGTCGAGAAGCATGGTGCATATAGGAGGGTGAGGAAGAATCGGGTGATCGGGCCATCGGGTGATCGGGTGAAGTAAGAAGTGGGTAACTTCCGGAGTTGTATTTCAAACGCCGAAACCAGAATCTGGAATCGCAAGACGCAGTGAATATGCATCGGGTTTACTTCACCCGATCACCCGATGGCCCGATCACCCGATTCTTCTGCAGCTGTTAACTCTTTTACAATCAGCCGCTGTAACTCGCTCTGATTACCATGCAACACGTCACGTTCTCTGCCCATCTGACTGGGGGAGTCCCTGTTTACCGATGAGTTATCGTGCCAACAAGCCTTTTGGCAGACGGAAAACGGATCTGTCTACATCCGCCAGAGAGAGCAGCCACTGGCAACAGATCCGACGCGACGTGGAGGAGGACTCTAGCGGACTCATTCGCCGCTATCTCCGTCTTTCAGAGAAGATCGTGGGATCCGAGAACGAAGTGAAGATCTCGCAAGTGGATCGTCAACCAGTGAACCGTCAACCAGAGGAAGTCCCGGATAAAGGGCAACAAGAGCAAAAGGACCGAGCTGCCTGACATCTCTTGCACATCTACCTGATCTCCAGTTTTCCTGACGCCTTTAGACTTTTCCCCTCTGGTATTCGCCCCAGTGGACGGCGCGAGCCCCTCCCAGATTTAATGGTGGCGCTGATCCCATTCACCTAGGAATCACTGAATCGCTACCGCTTAACGCACGCTATTCAGTCGACTCGGCCACCCAAAGCACAAATCGAGGAGCACTGCTATGGCTACACTCTTTGACTATCCGCGGCTGACCATGGTTGGAGTCACCTTCTTACTTTTAGTCGCTGTTTATCTGGGCGGTCGATCTGGGAGAGCGCGGCCGTTCGGCGAGGATGAGCGCTCGCAGATGGGAACCATACAGGGCGCCATTCTGGGCGTGCTCGCGCTTCTGCTGGGATTTTCTTTCAGCATGGCTTTGCAAAGGTACGATACGCGCCGGAAACTTGTGGTGGATGAGGCAAACGCCATCGGCACTACCTATCTCCGAGCCGACACGCTGCCTGATCCCGCAAGAGACAAGGTTAAGCAGATCTTGCGTGAATACGTAGATACCAGACTCGCCTATGTCGCCGCTGGAACTGATACGCAAGCAATCGCTGATGCACTTCGACACAGCAAGCAGCTGCAGGCATCGCTTTGGCAAGAGACGGCTCAGGTCGCTCTTCGTCAGCGGGATGATGTCACGTCTTCCTTTATGAGCACGGTGAACGAAACCATCGATCTCGACGCGAAGCGTCAGGCAGCGCTGGCAAATCGCATTCCCGGATCGGCATGGCTGCTGCTGATCGTCTTATCCGTACTCGCCTGCTTTGTAGTCGAATACGGCGGGAGCCGGCACGTGAGGTTAATGCGCGCGGCCGTGCCGTTGGCCATCGCCTCGATTCTCGCGCTCACAGCAGATCTTGATTCCCCACGAAGGGGCTTCATCAATGTGAGCCAGAAGACGATGGTCGACCTCCAGAAGGATCTACGGAAGTGAACTATACCGGTTTGACTGTATGTATCCCCACACTGCGATATCCCTGTTGAGCGGGGGAGGGTTCCCGCGCACTTTCACCTGGGCGGGAGGCCGGAGTCGCAACATCGAAACATCTTGAACACGGAGGACACGAAGGACACGGAGGAAACATCACAGACGAGAATAGGGATTGGACGGATACAACCTAGATTTAACGGGTACGCCTACGTCGGTTGACTTATGGCGAATCTCAAAAACTTTCTTCGATTCGTCCAAGCCGTTTCACCAGTTAAATCCTTGTTCTAGCTTTCGGTCTTGCGTCTTACCTCTGTGTCCTCCGTGCCCTTCGTGTTCAAGGCTTTTGCTGTGTCTTGTTTTTTTTGCCTACGCCAGGCCGGGAGCGCGCTAGCTCACGTTCCCGCGCAAAATATCTACCGAATCGGGAATGCGAGCTCCGCGCGCCTGGGATTCCGCGGCTTCTTCCACGGCGTCTCCTTCACCGGGCGCGAGAAACAAATTCTTCTCCAGACCGTGCTGCTTCGTATACAGCTCGAAGTAGCGGCCGCCGCGCTCGTAGAGTTCTTCGTGGGTGCCTCGTTCGATGAGATTCCCGCTTTCGATTACGAGAATCTGATCCGCGCGACGAATCGTGCTGAGCCGGTGCGCGATGACGAAGGTTGTTCGGCCACGCATCAGGAAAGACAGACCTTCCTGAATAAGAGCTTCCGATTCTGAGTCGAGACTCGAGGTGGCTTCGTCGAGAATCAAAATTCGCGGATCGGCCAGAATCGCACGCGCGATTGAGATTCGCTGGCGCTGTCCGCCGGAGAGCTTGACTCCTCGCTCTCCGACTATGGTTTCATAGCCCTTCTCAAAACGTTCCGCAAATTCGTCGACACGCGCGATGCGACAAGCGCGCAGAATCTCTTCTTCGCTCGCCTCCGGGCGCGAAAAGGCCACGTTCTCGCGAATGGTTCCATCGAACAAAAACGACTCCTGCAACACGACGCCAAGCTTCGTGCGGTAGGAATCGAGGCGCACATGGCTAAGATCAACCTCATCCACGAGGATGCGTCCCCTCTGCGGCTTGTAGAACGCCGAGAGCAGGCCGATGATCGTGGATTTCCCCGAGCCTGAAGGCCCCACCAGGGCGGTCACAGTTCCGGGGGAAGACTGAAACGATATGTTGTGCAGAACTTCTTTGCTCTGATCGTAGGAAAAACTGACGTTCTGAAACTCAATGTTGCCAATGATCTCGGCCAGAATGATCGTGCGCTGCGTATCGACGTCCTCGGGACTCTCGCTCAGGACTTCGCGTGTACGTTCCAAGCCGGCCAGCGCCTCGGTGATCTGCGTCCCGATCGCCACTACTTGCAGCATGGGCGCGATTAAAAAGCCCATAAACATGGTGTACATGAAAAAGCCGCCGACAGTCAGCGTTCCCGCCAGGATCTGCCGTGCGCCGAGGTACATCACCGCGGCGCCGACGATTCCTAGCAGCACGGTTGATGAGAGGCTCATCACTGAAGTCGCGGTTAGAGTTCGCAGGACATTGTTGAGAAGACGGGTAACTCCGGTCGTGAACACTGCATGTTCACGGTCCTCGGCGTGATAACCCTTGATCACGCGCACGCCGCCGAGGGACTCGGTGAGGCGTCCACTCACCTCGGCATAGATCTTGCTGCGCTCGCGAAAGATCGGACGAATGGTTCCGAATGCCTTCTTCAGCGCCAGCGAGAAGATCGCAATGCAGACGAACGCGATCGTCGTCATCGTGACGCTGATCCGTATGAGGACGATGAACGCAAGAACGGCCGTCAGCAATCCCCCGAGAAAGTCCACGAGTCCAGTCCCGATCAGGTTGCGCACGCCTTCAACATCGGCAAGGATGCGCGTAACCATGGTTCCCGTTTTGGTCGAATCGTAGTAAGCAATCGGGAGTCGCCCAACATGCTCCTGAATCTGCCGCCGCATATCGGCGATCAGCCGCTGTGCTGCCTTCGACAGCAACTGCGTGAGCGCGAACGACGTAATGCCCTGGACGATGGTCGCGGCAATCACCGCGATCACGATCTGCTGAAGACGGAACACATGCCTCTTCACGATCACATCATCGATCAGAAACTTGGTGGAAGCGGGAAGCACCAATCCAGCAACACGGTTGATCGCCATCAGCAGCAGGCCGATGCCAAGAAGAGCCCTCCGCGGGCGAATGAGAGCCCAGATTTCAGGTAAAGCGCCCTTGAGTTGCTGGAGTGCTGGAGGCTTGGGTTTGGTTTGAGCGATGGCAGCAGTGGCCATAACGATAGGGTACAGGTTACAGGAATAGGGAACAGCTAGCCATTTGGGCGGGGACTTGGACGAGTAGCGTTGAAGTACCGCCCGCAGCAGCGGGTGGGTGAAGGCGAGCACGAAACAGGCTGTAGGAACAAGCTTGACACCCAAATTCCACTTAGCTAATATTCTTAGCTAATGTACACCGTACACCAGGCAAAGACGAATCTTTCAAAGTTGCTGGAGGAGGCCGAGAGCGGAAAGGAAGTCGTGATTGCGCGTGGCAAAACACCGGTGGCGAAGCTGGTCGCGATCGGTACAACAAAAAGGAAGCGCACTCCCGGTAGATACAGGCACTTGATCAAGATTCATCCTTCGTTCTACGAGCCGATGACCAGGGACGAGCTTAAGGAGTGGGGCATCGAGTGAGATCGTTGCTCGATACGCATGCCCTGTTGTGGTGGCTACAGGAACATCCCTCGCTTTCCAGCAAGGCTCGTCGAGCGATTGCCGCAACTGAGAATCAAATCTCAGTGTCGGCTGCGACCGTTTGGGAACTGGCGATCAAAAACAATTCCGGCAAGTTGGAGATATCAGCGCTACTGGACGGCTTCGAAAGCAAGCTCGCCGAGGAAGGAATGCTGGTGTTGCCGATTTCCCTTGATCACGCGCTCCGCGCCGGTGCTCTGCCCAATCACCACAAGGATCCGTTCGATCGCATGCTGGTCGCTCAGGCTCAGGCAGACGGCTTTTCTGTCATTAGCAACGACACGATCTTCGATCGGTATGGAATACGGCGTATCTGGTGAATGCCGCCGTTCGGGCAGCAGAACCATGCTCCGAGATCCAGGCGGCTCCTAGAATCACGTTTCACCACCTCGACATTTTGCAAGCTTGGTTTGGGCTAGGAAATTCCGCGGCATTCAGAGAAGCCAGTCGTGCTAAGTTTGCTGCTTGCCTATGAGGAATCCAGCTCTCTGGGTTGTACTTCTTGCTGCATCCTTCGCGTTTTCTGCCGATTCGTCTGAAGCTCCCTCGCCTGCGCAGCGCATCGCGCTAGAAAAGAACTGGCACGTTCAATCCGCCTGCAAATTGAATGATGGAGGCGACAAGATTTCACGGCCGGGCTACAACGTGCAGAGTTGGCTTGCGACTACTGTCCCTCACACGGTTCTCGGCGCCCAAGTGGACGCGAAGATCTTTCCCGATCCTTTCTATGGAATGAATCTGCGCGCGATTCCCGGAACTACTTATCCCATCGGCAAGCTCTTTGCCAACCTGCCCATGCCCGATGACAGCCCTTACAAGTGCTCGTGGTGGTATCGAACCGAGTTTCATCTTGGGCCGCAGCATCAGGGAAGAAGCGTGTGGCTGCATTTCGACGGCATCAATTACCGCGCGAACATCTGGGTAAACGGCAGCCTGATTGCCAATAGCACGCAGGTTGCGGGAGCGTACCGCACTTATGAGTTCAATGTGGGCGATGCCGCGCACGCTGGCGAGAATGCCGTTGCAGTCGAGGTCTTTACCCAGACCGAGACTGATTTGGGAATCAACTTTGTTGATTGGAATCCGGCGCCGGCCGACAAGGCGATGGGACTGTGGCGCCCGGTGTACCTCACCCTCAGTGGTCCAGTTTCCGTGCGTTATCCCATGGTGAGTCCGCACTTTTCCGACGATTCGCTTACGGCGTCCGATCTGACTGTTGTCGGAGATCTGCAAAATAGCAGCGATCAAGAAGTTTCGGGAACGCTGGAAGCCGCGCTGGACGGCATCGGAACGGTCCAGCAGCCGGTAACGCTTGCAGCCAATGAGCACAAGAGTTTTACTTTTGCCCCCGAGCAGTATCCGCAACTGCGCGTCAAGAATCCGAAGCTATGGTGGCCTTATCCATTGGGTCCGCAGAACCTTCAGACGGTGAGCATGAGATTTCGCACGTCGGATTCAATCTCTGACACGGCTACGGCGAAGTTCGGAATTCGCGAGATCACGGCGGAGAAGACTCCGGAAGGCCATGAACTGTTTCACATTAACCGCCACGACATACTGATTCGCGGTGGTGGTTGGTCGCCAGACATGTTCCTGCGCGTCAATAGCGAACGCATGCAGGACGAGCTGCGCCACGTCCGCAATCTCGGACTCAACACCATTCGCCTCGAAGGCAAGCTCGAGACCGATGAGTTTTTCGACCTCGCGGACCGTTATGGGATTCTGGTGATGGCCGGCTGGTGCTGCTGCGATCACTGGGAGCACTGGGACAAGTGGAAGCCTGAGGATCACGAGATCGCGAAGGCTTCGTTAGCCAGCCAGCTTGATCGCCTGCGCAGCCATCCTAGTCTGCTGGTTTGGCTTTATGGCAGCGATAATCCGCCGCCGGAGGACGTCGAATCCGATTACCTCGCAGTTCTGAAGGATCGCAATTGGCCGAACCCTTATATTTCTTCCGCCAGCGCGACGCCCACGACCGTCACCGGTCCGAGCGGCGTGAAGATGTCAGGACCTTACGACTATGTTCCACCTTCTTATTGGTTGCGTGATCCAGGCCGCTGGGGCGGAGCTTACGGCTTCAATACTGAGACGAGTCCGGGGCCAGCGCCGCCACTGATCAGCTCATTGCAGAAGTTTGTCCCGAAACAGAACTTGTGGCCACACGATGATGTCTGGAATTTCCACGCCGGTGGCGGCAGTTTTACCCAGACCAACATCTTCGACAACGCGATGTCGGTCACATATGGCCCGCCGACATCGCTAGCCGACTACCAGAAGAAGGCGCAGGCGATGACTTACGAGGGCGAGCGTGCCATGTTCGAGGCTTATGCGCGCAACAAGTACAACTCCACAGGCGTGATTCAGTGGATGCTCAACAACGCCTGGCCGTCGGTGATCTGGCATTTATATGACTATTACCTTGTCCCTGGCGGGGGTTACTTCGGAGTTAAGAAGGCTAACGAACTGGTTCACGCGCAATATTCGTATGACGATGCCTCGGTAGTGGTCGTAAACAGCCTTTATGAGGCGCAGAAAGGCCTCAAAATGCGCGTCCGAGTGCTCGATTTGACCGCAAAAGAGCTGTTTAGCGAGACAAAAAACGTCGATATCGAGCCCGACAGCGTTGCCCGAGTGCTGACAATCCCTACGATTAGCGTCGATAAAGCGCCTTATTTCGTGCGCCTTGACCTCACAGACGCGGCCGGGAAGAGCGTTAGTACGAACTTTTACTGGCTTCCAACGGCGCTCGATGACCTCGATTGGGAGAAAACAAACTACTTTACGACGCCAGCGAAGTACGCAGATATGACCGGATTAGCGACTCTACCGGCCACAAACGTGGAGTGGAATAGCCAGATAGAGCGTCGTAACGATGAGCAACTTGTGCGCGTAACGCTGCGCAATACTGGCAAAAACATTGCATTTCTTGTGCATAGCGAACTTAAACGCGAGCACGGAAGTGACGATATCGCGCCAGTTCTATGGGACGATAACTACATTTCGCTGCTTCCGGGTGAGTCCAGGACGCTCAGCGCTGTAGTTAAGCTGCGCGATTTGGGCGGCGTCGCGCCTCTGGTTCACGTCGATGGATGGAATGTGAAGGCGGTTGCGAGATGACGTCAGTACCGGCGGCGGTAGCCGCTGGGTGCGTGAGTATAGATGCTGACAGACACGCGCCACCAACCCAGCGGCTACTGCCGCAGGTACTGACCTAATGAGCGACTCAACAGCAACTTCCCAACCACCTCATCTCCGCCGCGTCCTCACACTCTGGGACCTCATCTTTTACGGCATCGTACTCATCCAGCCAATCGCCCCGGTTCCACTCTACGGCGTCGCGCAAAAGCTCTCTAACGGCCACTTCGCGACCATCATTCTCGTCGCAATGTTCGCGATGATGATCACCGCAGTCAGCTATGGACGCATGGCAGCGCTGTATCCAGCCGCAGGATCGGCTTACACGTACGTTGGCCGCGGCCTGAATCCCCATTTGGGATTTCTTGCGGGATGGGCGATGTTCCTCGATTACCTGCTGCAACCGCTTATCAATACCATCTGGATCTCGACCGCGCTGCACGAGCGGTATGTGGGTGCAGTGCCGTTCTTCGCCTGGGCGGCCATTATCGCGGCGATCATTACGCTACTCAATCTTCGTGGAATTCGTTCATCGGCGCTCGCCAATAAAGCCCTGTTATTCGTGATGTTCGTCGTCGTTGGTCTGTTTGTTGTCCTCGCAATCCGCTTTTTGCTGCGCGCGAACGGTGTTACTGGCCTGTTTTCGACGCAGCCTTTCTATGATCCGCGCACATTTGACTCCCATCGCATCTGGAGTGCGACCTCATTTGCGGCGCTCACTTACATTGGCTTTGACGGCGTCACTACGTTGGCGGAGGACGTAGAGAATCCCAAACGCAACGTTTTGCTGGCCACAGTTCTGGTTTGCGTCTTCACGGGACTATTTGGCGGATTGCTAGTGTATCTGGCGCAGCTTGTCTGGCCCGACTGGCACGTGTTCCCAAATCTGGAGACCGCTTTCATGGACGTTTGCAGCCGCGTCGGCGGAACGTTCCTGTTCAACGCTATGGGCATAATCCTGATTCTCGCCGCCTTCGGCAGCGCACTAACCGGCGGGCTCGGCGCCGCGCGCCTGCTCTTTGGCATGGGACGCGACAATGTCTTGCCACGCCGCATCTTCGGTCATTTGAGTCCCGGAAGCAGCACGCCGACGTACAACATCCTCATCATTGGTGGCTTGAGCTTTCTGGGCGCGATCGCGCTCAACCGTTTTGGGAACGCATACGAGCACGCGGGTGAACTGCTTAACTTCGGAGCATTTCTGGCGTTTATGGGGGTCAATCTGGCGACGTTCTGGCAGTTTGCCGTGACTACCCAGACGGGATATCGCAAGAGGGTCTTCGCAGACGTCTTGCTACCGTTAATCGGCTTCGGCTTCTGCGCGCTGATCTGGTGGAATCTCAATCCGCTAGCCAAGACGATCGGTGGTATCTGGTTCGCGATCGGGTTGGTCTACCTTGCCATTACCACGCGAGCCTTTCGCGAGGCTCCGGCAATGATCGATTTCAGCGAGTCGTAAGCCAGGACCGCACACAAAATCGTGTCGGGACATGAAGAGGAATTGTCTAGCTTCCAGATAGTTTTGTTTCAGCAAGTTACGCTGTCCCACTGTCCCAAAACCCTAGGGTGCGCGGGACAGTGGGACACTTGAGGTTGCGTCGGTTCAACGTCCACAGCCCAGGGCGGCTGTGCCGCAGCGAACACTCGTCATTCGGTTGCCGGGACAAACACTGAAAAAGAGGCTCTTGTCCCGATTCGAGCAGTTCATCTAAGTCACAGTCGGACAGGCACTTGCGTTGGAATTCAGCTTTTGTCCCGTTGTCCCGAACCCTATACTCCCGGGACAACGGGACAAGCTCATGTTTCCCGCCCGATATACTGCTCGGTCTGCCTTTCGAAAACAAAACGCAGCCGAGCTGCGAGCAGGGGAATCTACAGCACTTCACGCACCTGAATGACTTCGACCGGATCGTCTCGCCGCTCCCGCCGTCTCTCCTATCTTTTCCGAATTTTCTCTTGCGCGCTTCTGCTGACGGTGTCACAAGTTCCGGCTGGCGCAGACAAACCCGTACTCGCACAAGATCAGGGCTACGTGGCATTGCAGCAAGAACTGCAAAGGCTACGGACGACCGCCCGCCTCATGCATACGACTGCGCATCCCGACGACGAAGATGGCGGTATCCTCACGCTTCAATCCCGCGGCAAAGGGACAACTGCGCTTTTATGCAGCCTCACGCGCGGACAAGGCGGGCAGAACAAATCCGGAGACGCCTTCTCCGACGAACTCGGTGTGCTTCGCACCCTCGAGCTGCTCGCTGCCGATGAATACTACGGTGTGGAGCAGCGCTTCACACGCGTTGCTGACTTCGGTTTTTCCAAAACTCCGGAAGAGACATTTGCGAAGTGGGGCGGCCACGACGTTGCCATCGGCGATTTAGTGCGCATCATCCGAACCTTCCGCCCCGATGTTCTGGTTGCACGTTTCTCCGGAACCTCTCGCGATGGCCATGCGCATCATCAGGCTTCGGCGATCGTGACGCGCGAAGCCTTTCGCGCAGCCGGCGATCCCAATCGCTTTCCTGAGCAAATCAAGGAAGGACTGCTGCCCTGGCAGCCGAAGAAGCTTTATGTGGGCAACTTTGGAGATGCCGAAGGCTCCAACGTAGGATTCGATATCGGAACCTACTCTCCTCTTTTGGGAAAGTCATATACGCAATTTGCCGTCGAAGGGCTTGCCCGTCAGACTTCGCAGGGTACCGGCGGCTTCCGTGTTCCGCCCGGACATCGCTTCACGTACTACAGGCGCGTCGACTCGGTGCTTCCGCCGGCGAAGCTGGAGCCCGGTGAGGAAGAGGGAACCGAAGACGACTTCTTCGATGGTATCGACGTTACGCTCCCTGGATTAGCTTCCAGATTGGGAGCCGACGAAAGCAAAGTGCCGGCTCTACGAAAAGGATTGCAAGAACTCGCAAACCTCGTGAACGAAGCCGCAGAAAAGGCCAAGCCTCGCGATCCCTCCGATGCCGGCGCACCTCTCATCGAAGGACTGAAGCTCACGCGCGATCTGATCAGGCAAGTAGATCAGTCCGCACTTACACCGGCGCAGAAGCTTGAACTGCTGACGAATCTTAGGACAAAAGAAGCGCAGTTCGAGCGCGCTGCCAACCTGGCCTTGGGTGTGCTGCTCGATCTGAGCGTCGACCCTCCCGAGGGGTCGCAGAGCGGCTTCTTCCGCTTAGAGCAGACCTTGCAGACCGCGGTTCCTGGACAGACCTTTACACTCACCGCGCGCTTCTACAACCGTGGAACCGAGAATCTCGAGCCCGAACAGATCGTGCTCGACATGCCTGAAGGCTTTACTTCGGAGATCGTGAAGCGCGATCTCAAGCCGCTGCACTCCGGCGACGTGGCCTCTGTCCAATTTCGCATGACCGTTCCTCAGGATGCTCAACTTACGAAGCCCTATTGGGGTCGCAGCAATGCGTACACCGAAACCGTAGACAAATTCACCAATCCCGCGTATGCGACGCTACCGCTTCCACCATGGCCGGTGCAGGCGCATGCCGTTTACAACGTGGTCGAGGGGAAGGGAACCGCCCATGCTGTGGCGATGGCCAAGTACATCGATCCCGTTTCGGGACAAGGACAGCATGAACTCGCCATCGCTCCCGCGCTCTCGCTAGAGTTTGCCAACGCGTCCCAGATTGTGAGGGCCGACTCGAGTCAACCCTTTCACGTTACCGTAAGAGTTCGAAGCCAGCTCACAACGCCCGCAAACGCAAACCTGCACCTCGCCGTTCCCACCGGATGGTCCGTGAATCCCGCAAGCAGTCCGGTTCATTTGGAACATGAGGGCGATGTTGCTGAACTCGAATTCACTGTGTCGCCCAAAGCAGACGGCGAAAAGCACTACGATCTGAAAGCGATCGCTGAATATCAAGGCAAGCAGCTCAGCGAAGGATTCCGCGTCGTTACGCGTTCGGATCTCGACACGTTCTACTACTATCGTCCAGCGAGCCTCGACGTAAGCGCAGTGCATGTAAATGTTCCACCGGGACTGCGTGTGGGATACGTCATGGGCGCAGGCGATGAAATCCCTGCCAGCCTCAAGCAGCTCGGGATCAACGTCGAGATAATCGCGCCTTCAGATCTACGATCGATTGATCTGTCACGCTTTCACACCATTGTGATGGGGATTCGCGCATACGACGTCAGCACGGACGTTCGAGTTCATAACGGGAAGCTGCTGGATTTCGTCTCTCGGGGCGGAACGCTCATCCTGCAATACAACTCGAACACCAACGCCTTCAATACAGGCCACTACACTCCGTATCCAGCGACTGACAGCAATCGACGCGTGAGCGTGGAAGAAGCTCCAGTGGAAATCCTGGAGCCCCAGAATCCCGTTCTGAACTATCCGAACAAAATCACAGCTCATGACTTCGATGGGTGGGTGCAGGAACGTGGCACATACTTCATGAGCGATTGGGACCCTCACTTCCATTCGCTGCTTTCTTCGCAAGATCCGGGCGAACAACCACTGAAAGGCGGATTGCTCGTAGCCCAATATGGGAAAGGAACCTACATCTATACCGGCTACGTGTTCTTTCGTCAGCTCCCTGCAGGGGTGCCGGGCGCCATTCGTCTGTTCGTGAATCTACTGAGCGCTGGGAGTGCAGCCCGTTGATTTACCACGGAGACACTGAGTCACGGAGAACGGCACAAGACGTGCTCTTGCGGCGAGAATTCCCAAGATTATCTTCGATTTCTCACAATGCTACTCTCCTTTTGATCTTCACTTCCCCTGACTTTCTCCGTGACTCCGTGTCTCCGTGGTGAATATAAAAGGGAGCGCGGCAGATCAGCGACTGATTCGCGGCATTGGTCTGCGCGAAGGTATCTCCCTTAACGTGATCGAGATGATCGGCATTGGGCCGTTCATCACCATTCCTCTCATCGTTCATGCTGCTGGTGGACCGCAGGCGATGCTCGGATGGATCTTCGGCGCTGTGCTTGCGATGTGCGATGGCATGGTGTGGGCGGAGCTTGGTGCCGCGCTTCCGCGCGCCGGTGGCTCATACGAGTACCTGAAAGAGATTTACGGGCCTAATGGCGCCGGCCGATGGCTGTCGTTCTTATACGTGTGGCAGTTGATGATGAGCGCTCCGCTCTCGGCTGCCTCCGGCTGTGTGGGTGTGGCCCAGTATGCCGGGTTCATATTTCCGTCACTGCAGAGAGTGATTGCGGCTCACAGTGTCAATCTGGGATTTGGCGGATCTGCCCTCGCCGGTGTGAGCATAACGATTACCTACGGCACATTCGTCGCTGTGTTGGCTTGTATGCTGGCGATTGCGTTGGCATATCGCCGAGTTGATGCAGTTGGACGCATCTCGAATTGGCTGTTGGCCGGCGTCTTCGGAGCGATTGCCTGGATCATTTGGGCAGGCATTGCTCACTTCGATTCTGCTCGAGCCTTCGATTTCCCGCCGGGGGCTTTTCGTCTTGACCATGCCTTCTTCCTCGGCATGGGATCCGCAATGCTGATTGCCACTTACGATTACTGGGGCTACTACAATATCTGCTATCTGGGCGCGGAAGTGCGCGAGCCAGGAAAGACAATTCCGCGCGCAATTCTCTACGCGATTCTGATCGTCGCAGCGATCTACATCGTAATGAACGTAAGCATTCTCGGAGTCGTGCCGTGGCGTGAGCTAGACCAGGCAGCTGCCAGTGACTCACGGTTCTATGTCGTTTCAACGATGATGCAACGGCTTTACGGAACACATGCGGGACAGTTCGTCGCGGTGCTGATTATCTGGACCGCCTTTGCTTCCATCTTTTCGGTCCTGCTCGGCGTTTCGCGGATTCCGTATGCTGCCGCACTCGACGGCAACTTCTTCCAGATATTCGGGAGACTCAATCCGCGCGGAAATTTTCCTTCATCTGCTCTGCTATGCATGGGAGCGCTCACGTGCGTTTTGTGCATGTTCCGATTAGCCGATTTAGTGGCTGCGCTGGTCGTCATCCGGATCATGATGCAATTCATCCTGCAGGCAGTCGGAGTGATGATCTTCCGTCACAGGGACCCGTCGCATGAACGTCCATTCCGCATGTGGCTATATCCACTACCGGCGCTGCTCGCGTTAGCTGGATTCGTTTACATTCTCATATCCAGAAAGAATTTCGAACGTGAGGTAATACTAGCTACTGTGTTGATCGTCTTTGGAACAGTGGCGTATCTCATCCGTGCCCGCACTCGCGGAGAGTGGCCGTTCGTGACAAACAGCTCTGCCCGTTAGTCCCAGATGCTATGCTTTCCGGTTCCAACTTCGTCCCAGGAGAGCTACTGTGAACAACATCAAAGCGATTGCGATTCTCGTCAGCGCGTGTTTCCTGTCCTCAGTTGCTGCTTTTGCTCAAGCCGGCGCTGCGGCCAAGCCGGCATCTGAGCCACCAACGATTGCATCGGTTCTTGATCGCCAACTCAGCGGCATCGAGCGCAACATCATGGGCGCCGCTGAAGCCATCTCAGCTGACAAGTACGATTTTTCTCCGGCGACTGCGAACATTCCGGGAGATTTCAAGACTCCGAGTCCAGTACGCACGATGGGCGAGCAGTTCAAGCACATTGGAGATGCCCTCGAGTTGTATGGATCCGCAATTCTCGGAGAAAAGCGCCCTGCAACCCCCGATGAGAACGGCCCGAAGAACGTTAAGACCAAGGACGACGTCATCAACTATCTGAAGGCCTCGTTTGCCAAAGGTCACAGCGCGATCAAAATGATCAATCAGCAAAACGTTGTCGAAGAGATCCCGGCACCGTTTGGCAATTCGAAGACTACGCGCCTCTCTCTTGCTGTGGGTATGGTTGGACACAGCAACAACCACTACGGCCAGATCATTGAGTATCTTCGTATGAACGGTATGGTTCCTCCCGAGAGCCAGCCTCGCAAATAGCCGAAATCCTCTGGGAGGACCAGTGGCTTGTCCTCCCAGTCGCCCCTGCAAATTCTTCAGCTAACGCGACGACGGCTCCCACGTCTTAATTTTCGGGAACGCTCGGTATCTTTCCACCGTATTCAGCTATGGCGTAGTCCGATTCTGGTATCGGAATACGGGAGTGCGTAGAATCGCGCTGAGGGGAAGCTGATGTTGGAGTTGAGCAGGAAAGCGGCTGGTGTCGCGCAATCCGAAATCCGCATCATGTCGGTGGAATGCGAGAAGGTGCGCGGTATTAACCTGGCGCAGGGAATCTGCGACACCGAGGTGCCCGAGCCAGTGCAGCGCGCCGCGGTTGAAGCTATCCATTCACGACAAAACTCCTATACCCGGCTGGACGGAGTAGCCCAGCTTCGTCGCGCGATTGCACTCAAAATGCGCGAGTACAACCACATCGAAGCTGACCCGGAACGGGAAGTTGTCGTGACGGCAGGCTCTACTGGAGCCTTTTACTCGGCATGCATGGCGTTGCTGAATCCCGGCGACGAAGTCATCGTCTTCGAACCGTACTACGGATATCACGTGAACACTCTGCGCGCTCTCGATTGCATGCCGGTGTACATCACCATGCATCCGCCGGAGTGGATTTTCAGCCGCGAACATCTTCAGAACGCAGTCAATCCTAAGACGCGCGCCATCATCGTGAACTCGCCCGCGAATCCCTCGGGTAAGGTGTTCACGCGGGAAGAACTCGAATTTATCGCGGAGATCGCCGTACAGAACGACCTCTTCGTGATCACGGACGAGATCTACGAATACTTTCTCTACGATCAGAATCAGCACATCAGTCCGGCATCGCTGCCCGGAATGGCAGAGCGCAGCATTACCATTTCGGGATTCTCTAAGACCTACAGCATCACCGGCTGGCGTATCGGATATGCCGTTTGCGATGCGCGATGGGCCCAATCAATCGGTTACTTCCACGATCTCGCTTACATTTGCGCTCCGTCGCCGTTCCAATACGGTGTCGCTGCCGGCCTGGAAGAACTCAAGCCCGAGTTCTATAAAGAGCTAGCCGCCGAATACCGCGGAAAACGGGATCTGCTTTGTACAACTTTGGAACAAATTGGCCTTGCTCCCTCCTGGCCACAGGGCTCCTATTACGTTCTCGCCGACGTTGCAGCGCTCCCAGGAAGCAATAGCAAGGACAAGGCCATGTATCTGCTCGCGAACGCAAGTGTCGCCAGCGTTCCAGGAGAAGCCTTCTTCAGCGGCGGTGGAAGAAATCTGCTGCGGTTCTGCTTTGCGAAGACCGATTCCGATCTGCAGGAAGCGTGCCGAAGACTCAGCCGCCTGTCCGTTGCCACGCTGACAAAGTGATGCTTTAGCTTGCTCATCACGGCGGAGCCCTCCCGGTCGTCTCACCCAATATCCGTTCCGCTGAGGTCTTAACCTATCTCCGTCTCAGATTCAGCGGACTCCTGTATCTTATGTCGCACGGAATCTATTCCTCTTCGCACCACCATGCCCGTCTCCGTAACCAGTTCGAGAGCTATTTACGATGCACTGAAAGCGTCGGGCATTCGGCTGGTTTCGGCATTGCCCGAGACGTGGTTGGTTCACCTGATTCGTATGGCCGAAGACGATCCGGAGATGATTCTTGTTCGGCTGGCCAAAGAGGAAGAGGGCGTGGGCATCTCTGCCGGAGCGCATTTTGCCGGTGTTAGCTCAGCCATGCTGATGCAGAACCACGGATTCCTTGCCAGCATTAACGGGATCGTTTCGTTCGCCCTCTTGTATAGGATTCCACTTCTCATGCTGATCAGCTATCGCGGCAGCTTCGGCGAGAAGGATCCGTGGCAGACTCAGGGAGGCAGTGTGACCGAACCCCTACTCCGCGCCCTCGGCATTCCATACTTTTGCTTGCAGACCGTCGAATCGGTTCCGCTTAGGATCAGACAGGCGCACGAGCTTTGTGCAAGCAGTCTGCAACCGGTCGCATTGCTGCTCACCCGCGACCTCATGTGGGAGGACTGATTGCTGCGCCTCGACTGTCTGCGTTCCATTTACTCGCAGCTTGAGAAGTGTGTCGTAGTAACCATCATGGGAGCTATCGCGGCAGAGTTGCAGTCTATCGGGCATCGGTCAAACTTCTTTTATCTGCAACACGCCATGGGACTGGCTTCTTCCACCGGGCTTGGCATCGCGCTCTCTCTGCCCGAACAACCTGTGGTGGTGCTCGACGGCGATGGTTCTGTGCTGATGAATCTGGGCACGCTTAGCACCATGGCGCGATATCGTCCGCGCAATCTCCTGCACGTCGTGTTTGATAACGAAAGCCTGCTCTCGGTGGGCGGCTTTCCCACTGCGACTTCTACGGGAACGGATTTAGCTCAGATCGCGAAAGCCGCCGGAGTTCCGCGAACTGCTGTTGTGAACGATTGTGACGCGTTTGTGCAGGCAGTCAACGATGCTCTGACCGCGAAGGATCTAACGACGATAGTGGCCAAAGTGGAAGCGATCGGCCCGGGGAAATATGTAACCGATTTAACGCTGCTCGAGAATCGATTCGAGTTTAGCCGCTATCTACGCTCGCTAAAGAAGTAGAGCTGCCTGTGGCAGCGAGGTCTTGCTTTGTTTTGGAAACGGAGCGCCCGGGCGCCTTCGCCGGCGACTGCTGAAGAATTCGGCGACTCGAAGTTAGACCCATAGATTTTCGTGCGCCGGGCGAGGGCGCCCGGCGCTCGGTTACAGCAAGGAAGAACCTGAATGCCAAACATCCTGCTACAACTCGTGGAAGAGCTTAACCGAGGCTCGCTGGAGGTCATCGACCTGACTCAGCCTCTCAGTCCCGATACTCCCATCCTCCCTCTTCCCCCACAGTTTCAGAACACACCTCAATTCCGGATATGGGAACTCTCGCACTACGACGAGCGCGGTCCGGCATGGTACTGGAATGCTTTTGAGACAGGCGAGCACACCGGCACGCACTTCGACGCGCCCATCCACTGGATCAGCGGGAAAGATCTTCCTAACAACAGCGTCGATCGAATCCCGCCGCGCCAATTCATCGGACCGGCATGCGTACTCGACATCGCGGACCTGGCGTCACGCAATCCCGATCACCTCGTAGTTCCGGAGGATATTCTGAAATGGGAATCGCAACACGGCCGGATTCCCGCAGGATCGTGGGTGTTGCTGCGCACCGGCTGGTCGCGGAGAAAGGATCCGGACTACATCAACCTGAAAGACGATGGACCGCACACGCCGGGATTCACCAAGGAAAGTTCCACGTTCTTAGCCAAAGAGCGAGACGTGCTCGGAGTTGGAGTAGAAACCGTTGGCACGGATGCTGGGCAGGCCGCAAAGTTCGATCCACCGTTCCCGAATCACTACATCATGCATGGGAGCGGTAAGTTCGGTCTGGCTGGCTTGACCAATCTGGATCAGTTGCCAGCTACTGGAGCTATCGTAATTGCGGCTCCACTCAAGATCGTGAACGGCTCAGGAAGTCCCGTGCGAGTAATCGCGCTTGTGTCGCGAAAAGGCTAGCCCAACTATTTCCGTGACGCAGCAGTTGCGGCCGGCTGCGAGAGGGCGTCGATCACTGCAGTATAGGCAGGCTTGGCGCGGTACTCCTGATCGAAAAGAGTGCCAGCCCCATAGCCAGGGAAGAAGCGCGGGATCCATGATCGAGCATCGCTAAAGCCCCAGACCTGAATCGCATTGCAGCCTCTGACTCCCAAACACGCTCGCACCGCTTCGCCATATACATCAGCCTGCCGTTCAAGATCTTGGGAAGTGGCGTGTCCCGTTCCGTCCACCGGGAGGCGTACATCTAGTTCAGTGATGTGCACTTCTAGGCCGAGATCCGTAAAAGCCCGCATGGTTTTTGCGAGCTTCTCAGCTGTTATGGAATCCAATGTGAAATGGCACTGAAAGCCGATCCCATGAAGTGGAACGCCGCGTTTCTTGAAGTCGCGCGCCATGGCCAGAATTGCTTCGAACTTTGGACCACCAGCTTCAAACGCGTAGTCGTTATAGAAGAGTTTGGCCTTCGGATCGGCAGCGTGCGCCAGTACAAAAGCGCGTTCGATATAGCCGTATGGCCCTTCGGCTCCAATCCCAGGCGAGTCATACCAGAGGGTTGAGCGCAGGCTGCCATCGGGATGGAAAGCCTCATTGACGACGTCCCACGCGTATACCGAGCCAGCGAAATGTTTGACGACCGTCTGAATGTGATCGGCCATGAGCTGCGACAGTTCGTTCCAGGTCCACTGTCCCTCGCCGAGCCACTTTGGAACTGCTTGGTGCCATAGCAGAGTATGACCGCGGACCGCCATTCCATTTTGTTTCGCAAAACGCACCAGCTCATCCGCAGGTGCGAAATCGAATCGATCGTGAGCCGGACGCAGCAACGACCATTTCATCTCGTTCTCAGGTTCTAGCTGATCGAATTCACGCGCCAGAGCGGCTGCATAGCGGCTGTCCTCGGTGATGAATCCCGGCTTGGCGGCGGTTCCGATACGTACTTTGCCGTGGGCCGCGGTGCGCAGGCTTTCAGCGGCGAATGAAGTCCCCAGCAGAGAAACCACAAGAACAATTAGGAGGACTGGCATCTGGTCCGGCTCTCCTGGATTTAGTTTGTATGGCAAACTAAGTCTTGATCTCCACCGTGTCAAGTGGTTTACTTGCTTCCGCAATTACGTCGATCGGCGGTTACTCGTCCACGCCGGTGGCCATCAAGCTTGGAGAAGCAAACCTAAATCGTGAAAACTCGAGGGCCTTCACTCCCCAGCGCTCGCCTCGTGATGTTCCTCGTAGTCTTGATTCCTTCGGTCATCATTTCCGCTCATGGACAAAGTCCGATACCTGCCAACTATGACGAGTCGAAGGTTGGCAACTACACTCTCCCCGATCCCCTAACCTTCAACGACGGGAAGAAGGTTGCCAATGCCCGCGAATGGGAGCGCCGTCGTCGCGAGCTTCTCGAACTGTTCCAGGAGAACGTGTACGGCCGCACTCCGAAGCCGCCGTCGAACACCGACTTCACGATATTTGATTCCGACAAGAATGCGCTCGGAGGTAAGGCTGTTCGAAAGCAGGTCACGATTTACTTCTCGTCAAATAAGGAAGGTCCAAAAGAGGATGTACTCATTTACATCCCGGCCGGTGCGCAGAAGCCGGTGCCTCTGATTCTGGCGCTTAACTTCTCGGGCAACCATGCGGTCATCAACGATCCCGCAGTCAAACTCGCGACACTATGGAATCGCACGACTCATGAACGCGAGCAGGCCAAGGAAGAGTCGCGGGGACGTGACACAGGCTTCGAAGTCGAGAAGGTCCTCGCCCGCGGATACGGCTTCGCGACCATCTGCTATCAGGATATTGAACCCGACTTCAACGGCGGACTCGTTCATGGTGTGCGGCCTCTCTTTTTCAAGAGAGGTCAAACCGAACCTGCCCCAGACGATTGGGGAGCGATTGGAGCCTGGGCCTATGGCTTAAGCCGCGCAATGGACTACCTGGAGAAGGACAAAGATGTTGATCCGAAACGCGTTGCCATTTTGGGACACTCACGTCTAGGCAAGACCGTACTCTGGGCGGGAGCTACGGATCAGCGGTTCGCGATGGTGATTTCGAACTGCCCGGGAGAGGGTGGAGCATCGCTCGCCCGCCGCAATTATGGCGAAACTATTCACAATCTTACAGATCGCTTCCCATACCAATTCAGCGCGAACTACAAGAAATATGCCGACCATGCCGATCAGCTTCCGGTCGACACTCACGAGCTGATCGCGTTGATTGCTCCCCGCCCCGTCTACATCACGGGAGCGGAAGACGACCAGTGGGCTGATCCGAAGGGCGAGTTCCTCGCATGCGTTGCCGCCGGACCGCTGTACAGGCTGCTAGGCGCACAAGACCTCGGTACCGATCAAATGCCGGCGCTGAATCAGCCAATCATGCGCACGATCGGATTTCATTATCGCGATGGAAAACACGCGGTTACCGATTTTGATTGGAATCAGTTTCTCGCATTCGCAGACATGCATTTGCGGTCCCACTAGTTATTTGTTGTTTTGACGAGACAAATGAAAACCAAAACATCCTTCGTGTTGGCAAGCTTGCTCAGTGCCGCTCTTAGTTCTCCACTTTTGTCACAACAAACAACTCCTGAAGTTGCCTACAAGAATCCAAGTCTTCCGACAGCGCAGCGCGTCGACGATCTGATCTCGAAGATGACTCTCGAAGAGAAGGTCTCGCAACTCGGTCACACTGCCGATGCCGTTCCCCGATTGGGAATTCCTGAATACAACTGGTGGAACGAGGGTCTGCACGGCGTCGCACGAGCGGGTAATGCCACCGTCTTTCCCCAGGCGATCGGTCTGGCCGCTACCTTCGACGAGCCGCTGATGCATCGCATCGGCGACGTGATCAGCACGGAGTTCCGGGCAAAGTATTACCACGACCGGCACCCGGACGGCGCCAGCGGCTGGTATCGCGGCCTTACCGTCTGGTCTCCAAACATCAATATCTTTCGCGATCCGCGCTGGGGCCGTGGCCAGGAAACTTATGGTGAAGACCCGTTCCTGACTTCCCGAATGGGGATTGCCTTCATTACTGGTTTGCAGGGGGACGATCCCAAATACCTGAAGACTGTCGCTACTTCCAAGCACTTCGCCGTTCACAGCGGCCCGGAGACAACTCGGCATAGCGTCGACGTAAAGGCCTCCCGTCACGACATGGAGGACACATATCTCCCCGCATTCCGCGCAACGGTCATTGAGGGTAAAGCGCAGTCGGTGATGTGCGCTTACAACTCTCTGAATGGTCAACCGGCGTGCGCAAACTCGGCGCTGCTCGAAGAGCACCTGCGGCGCGATTGGGGATTTCAAGGTTACGTCGTATCCGACTGTGCCGCAGTCACAGACATCTTCAACGGACATCACTTCACGAAGTCCATGGAGGAAGGCGTGAGTGTCGCCCTGAAAACCGGCACTGATCTGATCTGCGGCAATCCGCGTACACGCGTGAAGACTGAGCGCGACGCGATACTCCAGGCGGTTCAGCAAGGCCTGCTCACTCAGGCCGACTTGGATCGCGCTCTGCGTCGATTGTTTACTGCGCGTTTTCGTCTTGGGATGTTCGATCCTTCCTCGTCGGACCCCTACTCGAAGATCGCTCCGGAGGAAAACGACAGCGAACCTCATCATCAACTCGCGCTGCAAACCGCACGCGAATCGCTCGTGCTTCTGAAGAACCAGAACAATTTCCTGCCTCTCACGAAGCAATATCAGACCATCGCGGTGATTGGCCCGGACGCCGACAATCTCGATGCGCTGGTCGGCAACTACAACGGAACGCCTTCGAAGCCGGTCACAATCCTCGAAGGCATTCGACGACGTTTTTCCCAGTCCAAGGTTATCTACGCTGAGGGCGCCGGTCTGACCGGTCCCGTGATGCATGCTATTCCCTCCAATGAGCTCTTTACCGATGACTCGCGCAAAGAGCACGGGCTCAAAGGGGAGTACTTCGCGAATCTTGATCTGAAAGACGCGCCCGTTATGACTCGCACCGACAGCACAGTCAACTTCGCTTGGGGAGATCAGGGCATTTCGCCGCAATTGCTGAAGAATTATTCCGTGCGCTGGACCGGAGTTCTCGTTCCACCCGAGACCGGCGACTATCTGATCGGCTTCACCGGCCAGGATGGATTCCGCTTCTGGGTTGACGAACAGTTGATCGCGGAAGAATGGACGATCCATCATCCCGCTGACACACTGACGAAGGTCATGCATCTCGAGCAGGGACACGCATACAAGCTGAAGATGGAGTTTTTTCAGACAATTCGCAGCGCCGAGGCTCGCCTCGTGTGGAGCATGCCTGGGCAAGACGGAAAAGATGCTGTCGACGCCGCGCGGCAGGCCGATCTCGTGATCATGGTGCTTGGTCTCTCGCCGCGCATCGAGGGCGAGGAGATGAACGTCCACACCGAAGGCTTTGCCGGTGGGGATCGCACCAGCCTCGATCTGCCCGCTCCTCAGCAAAAGCTTTTGGAGCGAGTTCATGCTGTCGGCAAGCCAGTCATCCTCGTGCTGACCAGCGGGAGCGCGGTCGCTGTGAATTGGGCTGACCATTACGTTCCTGCAATTCTTCAAGCCTGGTATCCGGGCGAGGAAGGTGGAACTGCCGTTGCGGAGGCGATCGCCGGCGACTTCAGTCCCAGCGGACGACTGCCGGTGACGTTCTATAAATCGGCCCTGCAACTCCCGCCATTCGAGGACTATTCGATGGCGAACCGCACGTACCGCTACTTCACAGGCGAACCTCTATATCCCTTTGGATATGGGCTGAGCTACACCACGTTTTCCTATCGCAACCTACACGTCGATAAGCAAAATGTTCCCGCGGACGGATCTGTGACCATCTCTGTTGACCTGACCAACATAGGCCGCACAGAAGGAGATGAAGTCGCCCAGCTGTACCTGACTCATGACGGGATTACCGGAGCGCCTCTGCGCGCGTTGCAGGGCTTCCAACGCGTGCATCTCAACCCCGGCGAGCAGAAAATAATCTCTTTTACGCTTCGCGATCGTGATCTGAGCGTCGTTGACCAGAACGGTAAGCGCCGCATCCTTCCCGGGAAGGTCACCGCTTGGGTAGGCGGAGGACGGCCGTTGGAGGCGAAAAACCGAACGGCTGCAGCCGGCGCAAGGACAGAGTTCACGATCACCAGCGAAGCTACCCTGCCGGATTAGGCTAGGAAGCTCTGTCTCCGCTTGTCAAAAGACAGGGACATTTACAGGGCGTTTTCGGCGCGAGCGACTAAAAGCATCGAATTCTGCCCAAAATCCGCAAATTTCGCTTGGAGCCAGGGAATTAACAGGGATTGCGGCCGATTTCTCGGGAAGCTCAAGATTCTTATAACTTTAGCGCCGTTTCCGGCAGGTTGGTCCAAAATTATCAGGGATTCTGCAGGGATTTTTTCGTTCCAAAATGGAACTGGCGCCTCCTCGAAGAGGAGAAGGGCGGCCACCCTCGTAGCTCCGAAGTGCACACAAAAATGAGGAGCTGCCAAGCCAGGTTTGCTTAGCAACTCCTCCGGTAAGGGGTGCGTGCGAGACCCCTAAGGTCAGAAGATGACTCTTGCCGCCAGCCAGACTTGTCGAGCACCGTGATCTGGACCGAAGAAACCGCCGGGCTGCAGACCACCGGTAGTTGCGCCGAACGTCGATGTTGGCGTGCCAGTGCTGCACACAGCCCCCACAGTGGCATTAGCCGGGCAATTGTTGGCGGCCGGGTTGGCGAAGTGAGGTGTGTTCGTGAAGTTAATCGCATCCGCTCGGAGTTGCAGGGCGAACCGTTCTGTCAACTTGATCTGACGAGCCAGGCTCAGGTTCATGCCGAAATAACCCGGGCCACGGAACTCGTTACGGTTGGTGTTTCCGAAGTGAGCGTTCGCGTTGCTGGTAATAAGCGGCGCTGCGAACGCGCTCGGGTCGAAGTACCTGCAACTCAAGTCGCTCAAGGCGCAAATGCCGTCGCGGTTCGGCGGGTTATTCAGAACGGTAAACTTGCCGACAAGGTCGCATGTCTGACTGGGCGTTCCGTTCGCATTCAAAGCCCCAGGGCAATTGACGGTGAAGGGCAGACCAGTGAGGTAATTGATCAGCGGGCTGATCTGCCAGCCGCCGAGGATAGCGCTGGCGATGCCTGTCTGTGCCCACCGTTCTCCCTTGCCGAACGGCAACTGCATCACACCGTAGATGGAGACGTTGTGGGTACGATCGTATCCAGCCACCGCGCGATTCTTCTCCCAGTTGGCGGGAAACGGAAAAGCGACGCTGCCCAAATCATCGTTGTCGGCGTAGTCGATTGTCTTCGACCACGTCCAGGAGAGGCCGGCCATCGACCCATCATGGAAGCGCCGTGTGAGTTTGGTCTGCATCGAGTCGTAGAAGCTGTTCTTGAAGGGAACAAGCCCTGTGATGCTTCCGGTATAAGTCTTGCCCAGCGCCTGGCTCAACAACCCACCTGCGGCTCCTGTGCCAGCAGCTGAAGCATTCATGTTCAGTTGCACCAGAGGCCGGATGCCACGCGCCCCAACGTAGCCGGTGTTGAGTACGAACCCCTTCCATTCCTGCTCCACCATAAAGTTGAAGTTGTGGATGTATCCGCGACGGAAGGGCTGCGGGATAGTGGTGGTGGTGATGTTGGTGGGTAGCGGGATGAGGCCGCCGCTGACGTCGGGAATCGGCGACAGCACGACACCCGAAGGAAGTGCCTTGGCACCGCTCGCGATCGTGGCATTCAACCCGGTAAGGCTGGTCACAGCGATGGCGTTGGAATTTCCGGTGGCGTTGTCTATGAAGACGTTTGCCGGGTACGCGTTGCGGAAATCACGCCAGTTGTTAGAGTCGGCATTCATGCCGTAACCAGTACGGACAACAGTTGAAGACGTGAGGCGGTAGGCAAAGCCGACACGCGGCAGGAACTGTCCACTTCCAACGTCAACACCGTCATCTTGCGGAACGTTGCCGTTGCCTCCGACGAGGACGTTGCCGGTAGCCAGGTTCAGGTAACGCAATCCTTTGCCGTTATCGCTGTACCCGAAGGGATAGTACTCCCAGCGGACTCCAAGAGTTGCTGTTAGCCTGGGCGTCACCTGCCACTGGTCGCGGAGGTACCAGGCCCACTGAGACCATCGCAGCGCGTTCGGATTCGTTGATTGGATCGCTTTTCCGCTATGGTCCGACAGACCTAACATAAAGTCTGCCCACTGGTTGAACCAGGTAGCGGTGGTTCCGGTTAGGGAGGTGGACATGCCATTGAAGTCAAAGGCTCCACGAGGCGTGTTGAAGGTACCCACTTGCGGCTGGAAATGATTCATCTGGGAGTGGTTCCACTCGATACCGCCACGGAACCCGTGCTTGCCGTGCATCCAACTCAGGTTAGCTCCCGTCACGAAACTGCCATCGCGGAAGGTGAACGGATTGGCATTTTGCGCATTGCCAAGATTCAGTCCGACAGGAAAGATGAACCCCGGAAGGCCGAAATACAGGCTTGGGTCACCCGTCGTTCCCGCATTGTTCGTGCCGGGAATCTTCAGATCATTTAGTCCCTTTGCCGAGGTGAGGTCGAAGGTTGAACCCAGCCGCAGACGAGTGAAACCGAAGTTCCAGTCCAGCAGCATGGTCGGATTAAATGTGTGCGTCGCGCCTAAACCTACGCTTTGAACCAAGCCCGGAGCATTGCCTAGCTGTCCGCCGTTCGTGGCGTCTCCGACCGCATCTCCAAGAAGAGGGGGATCAAAAACAAGGGTCTTCGAGAAACTGTAGCGGCCGAAGACTGTTGACTTATCGCTCATTTGATAATTAATTTTTCCGTCGGCGCTATCGCGATTAAAGAGCGCCGTGCCGCTGCCGACGAAGTTGTTCGTGAGAGTCGCGGTGGTGAACTCCTTCGCGATTTGGGGTTGCAACAGCTTGATCATCGCCGACGCAGCGGGATCAATGCGATTCGGGCAGATCATATTCAGCACGCCGTTGCAGGAGATCTGCTGTTTTCCTGCGCCGGTCGCGTCGCCGGTGGCAGGGTCGTAAATAGTCGGATTCCCGGGCAGACTGCGGAAATCCCCCGTCGCCATTGCAGCCGTGGGCAGCGTTCGCGTATCCGGTCCTGCCAACTGCCTCTGCGTGGTGCGCTCGTAATCGACGAAGAAGAACAGCTTATCTTTTTTGATGGGTCCGCCGAAGGTGCCGCCAAGCTGGTTCTGGTTGTTCCTGTTCTTGTGCGGGAATCTGGTAGTGTTCGTCTGGAAGTAGTCGCGCGCCGCAAAATTCTGGTCGAAATGGAACCAGTGGGCAGTGCCGTGAAATGAGTTGGTGCCCGACTTGACCTGCACGTTCATGGCGGCGCCGCCAGCCTGACCCTGCTCGGCGTCGAATGAGTTGGTCACCACGTTTACAGTCTCGATCGCGTCCGCCGGCGGGACATAGGCCACATTCGATGGAAGCCAGGGATAGATGTCCTGGGCACCGTCAATGCGCGTGTTGTTCGCCGTCTGCGACTGCCCATTTACGTTCGCGAAGATCGAACGCTGGGGGTTGCCGGCGAGCGAGTTCGTCTCAGCGGGTAACGCTGCGCCAGGAATAATGCGCAGCAGCGTCTGGAAGTTTCTTCCCTGTGAACCGGAGATCGGAAGGTTATCGATCTGCTGCGCTGTGAGGTCGGTATGCACATCTGCCTTATCGGTCTGCAGAACCTGCTCTTGCGCGTTGACCTCTACGACAGTTTGTGTCTGGGCCACAGTCAACTGTGCGTCAGCACGTCTGATGTTGTTAACGGTCACGGCCACGTTGTCGAGAGCAACCGTCGCAAAGCCGGAGGACGAAATTGAAACCCTGTAGCTGCCTTGTTGCAAATCCGAGAAGCGATAGGCGCCGTTCGCATCTGTTGTCGTGGTTCTAGAGACTCCCGTCGCGGTGTTCACCGCGTCCACCTTGACGTTGGGTACCACCGCGCCGGAAGGATCGGTTACGTTGCCGGTCAGCGTGCCGTAGAGCACCTGGCCCCAGGCCGCTGAGGAGAAAGCCAGGCATAGTAGTGCCACAATGAAACACGCAGCCACTACACACTCGCGATTTGTTGAAGGCCGATACGTCTGAAGTACTTGAATTCGTCTCGACATGGAGATCTCCTCTTCGTAACTGAGTGATGGCTGACCCATCACCACCACTTAACCCAGGCCAACCGCGCGGTTAGCTCACTGCCTTTCGTTTCGCCACAACACCTGACTCGACTTCAGCCAGCCGTGCCGAAGCGCCAAAATGCTTTTGCAGCACCAGAGCCACCGTTCCGCGGAGGCGTGCCATATTTCCCTCCGCCGGCCGAATGCGCGGCGGCTTTCCGAACAAAACTCCACTTCCGACTTCTGCTTCGACGATCGCTCCGAAGCGCGCCCACTGCGCCGTGCACTCTCCAACCACCACAATCTCTTCCGGAGCGAGGCCGGAAACCAGCATGCGCATGCCTCTTCCGATGCCTCGCGCCATTTGCTCCAGCGCAGAGATCGCAAGCGCGTCTCCGGCTTTTGCCAGCGCGAGCAGGTCGGTAAAACTCAACTCCTCAGAACCGCTGCCGGAGGCATGGTAGTAACGCAGGGCGGCGCGATTCGAGCCGTACACCTCCCAACACCCACGTCCGCCGCAGGTGCATGCTGGACCGGTAGGATCGAGTGCCACATGGCCGAATTCGCCGGTCATGCCATGCGCGCCACGCATGAGTTGTCCATTCAGGAAAATGCCGGTGCCGATACCTTCGGAGACCGTCACTACCACCATGTCGCGAATCTTCTCGACGTGACCGAACCAGACTTCAGCCAGAACGCAAGCGTTGGCTGCGTTCTCGAGCTCCACGGAAAGACCGGTGGCTTTCTCGATAGAAGTCTTCAGATCGAACTCGCGCCACTTCAGGTTGGGAGCGAAGATCACTCGCTTGGTGGATTCGTCGTATCGGCCAGGCAGGCTGATCCCAATGCCCTCGAAGATGAGTCTCGGATGAGCCTGAATTAGCTCGTGAATCCGGGCGGCGATCTGCTTCGCTCCGGCCGAAGCGTCTGCAGGAGTGGAGAACGCGACTTGTGACAAGAAGCGACCATTGACGTCCGCGAGAGCAACCGTAGTCTGCGCCGGTCGGATGTCCGCAACCAGAATCGCTCGCCTTTCGTTCAAGCGGAGAAACGTCGGACGCCGCCCTCTCGGCAATCTTCCCGTCGGGCCGTTGATGACCCATCGCTCTTCGATCAGTTGTTCGGTGATCAGCGAGACGGTGCTGCGCTGCAATCCGGATACTCGAGCCAGATCGGCTCGCGAGATCGGCTGCCGATGGCGGATCAGATTCAGCACGACGCTGCGGTTGATGTCGCGCGCCGTCTCGCTGGACGCCACCTGCGTGTTGGTGAAATCGATTCGCCGCATCTGAGATCAGGAGCCGTCTTTGCCGGTTGCCGGAGAGCCGTTCTACAGCCCCGCAGGACATTTAGTTCGCGGCACGAACTTTATGGAGGTTGTAAGCCTATTGTCAAGGCGCATACGGAAAAAATCTCGTCCCTTTTCATTTAGCAAAAACGCAGTGATTCTTGGGGTTTTCGTGCCGCGTTTCGCGGCACGATGTGAAATGAGCCCGGCATTCGGTGCCGGGTATGCGTCCCGAATTGTCGAGCGCCGTAGGCGCGGCACTCGGAGATGGGCATTCGGAGACGAAGGAGTACCGCCCCTAACGGGGGCTCAGATCTGAATCGAAGACGAGGCGCTTAACCAACGGTGGCGGTCAAACCAACCCCGACCGACGGCCAGAGCAAACACAAGAGGTGAGCGGGTACAGCAACACTTAAACCGACTCAGCCTGCAACAGACATGGGACTGGCTCTGAGTTTCGACAATGAGCTATGAAGGATCCTGCAGCGCAAGCTATGACCCGCGTCTGGCTGTTTGCGATTACAATTCCGCCTCAATGTCGACCAACAGGATTGCAATTCCATTCACCGCGACTCTTCTGTTCTTCTTCTGCGTGACTCTTGGAGTTGGCGAGAGCTACGCACAGACAATTTGGGTCGGCTCATGGGCTGCTTCGCAGCAGCTTGCTGAGCCTCGGAACTCGCTATCTGCCGACGACCTTCGCGATGTGACCTTGCGCCAGGTCATCCACCTGTCCATTGGTGGAAGGCAACTGCGGGTGCACCTCTCGAACCGTTTTGGCACGGCGCCGCTGCGCTTCACCTCCGTTCACATTGCGAAGGCGGCCTCGGCTGCGTCGGACAAAATTGTCGCTGGGAGCGATAAGGCGCTTGCCTTCTCAGGGAGCTCCGACCTCACGATTCCCGCGGGCGCCGATTACATTTCCGATCCGGTAGCGCTGCCTGTGCCCGCTCTATCCGATTGGGCAATTACGTTACATGCGGACGCGCTGCCGGCAGAGCAAACTGGGCATCCCGGTTCGCGCGCGACTTCCTATCTTGCGCATGGAGATTCAGTCGCCTCGCCTGAGATTCCCGATGCAAAAAAGATTGAGCACTGGTATTTCATTGCGGGAATCGATGTTGCCGCGCCTGCGGGGGCATCCTCAATCGTCACCCTGGGCGACTCCATCACCGACGGGCACGGCGCAACGACAGACGGCAATGATCGCTGGCCCGACGTGCTGGCTAAGCGTCTTGAAACTTCTAATCAGAAGAAACAACTGGCGGTGCTGAACCACGGCATTGGCGGGAACCGCCTGCTGAACGACGGTCTGGGCCCCAATGCTTTGGCGCGATTTGACCATGACGTGCTGGCACAGGCCGGGGTGCGATACCTGATTCTCCTCGAAGGAATTAACGATATCGGTACACTCACACGCGACGCCGATGCTACCGATACGGAACACGAGACGCTCGTCCGCCGTATGCTTGCCGCCTACGAGCAGATGATTGCGCGCGCCCATACTTATGGAATCAAGGTTATCGGTGCGACGGTTCTGCCTTTCGTTGGGGGCCAGTATTACCATCCTGGCCCGAGGACGGAGGAAGACCGGCTGGCAGTCAATCGATGGATCCGCATGCCGGGGCACTTCGACGCTGTCGTTGACCTGGACAAAGTCACGCGCGATCCGCAGCATCCTGACCGCTTATTGCCGGCATTCGACTGTGGCGATCACCTTCATCCTTCGCCTGCAGGCTATCGCGCGATGGCTGAAGCGATACCGGCTTCGTTGTTTGACTTGAAGTAGCGCTCGGCGAACGTAAGAAATGTTGGCCAATTCGGACCGGTGGTGTGTCCGCCGCTGTGGGAGCGGAAGCCTATGTCACCATCGATGACAGCGGTTTCAATCGGAGGAAATTTCGAGGTTCCGAGATCCTTCTTCCCCAGCAGGCGGTAGACCGGGCCAGCGCCCACTCCGCCGAGGAACATGCCTTTCGCGTCCACCCAGCCGCCTTCGACTTTGGGCGAGCCAGTGCTGATGAATACCGGACGAGGAGCGCACAGCGCGATCAGCTCGTGCGCATCGACTGGCAGGTCATTCGGAGTGAGCGGGCCAGCATACTTCAGGAAATTACCCGCCATCCAGTGGTATTCGTTGGAGGACGCTATGTTCTCGACCTGCTCGCCGAACGTCCTGCGCAGGATCTTGGCCCCGCCTTCGCCTGATGACCCGATGAAGCCGATGGCAAAGCGCGGATCGTAAGCCATGGTCACAAGTGCAGCCTTCCCATATCGGGAGAGGCCTTCAATGGCCACGCGCTTTGCATCGACTGATTTGTCGGTCTCGAAATAATCCAGCGCGCGACTCGCGCCCCAGGCCCAGGCACGCAACGCTCCCCAGTCTTCCAGGCGGCGCGGCTGGCCTCTATTCACCAGGCCGATGATGCCTTGCGTGAGACCCGCGCCGTTATCGGCCTGAATCGTTGTTGGAATGAGGACTGCGTATGCCCATCCTTTTGCGAGCACCTGTTGTTGCCATGTCGGACCATTAGCGGAGTTCGCTGCGGGAAAGCGCCGCGCGATCGCAGCCAGAAATTCCGGAGTAAATCCGAATTCCATCACGACCGGCACTGGGCCCGTCGCATTGGCCGGTGTAGTCAGCGTCAATTGGATATCGACGCTGATGTAGGGATATGCCGAGTTGTCCACGTGCCCGTTGAGTTTCTTGGTGATCACAGGCACACCGCCATTCATCTCTTGCGAGATGTTTGCTAGCTCCCAATTCACTTTGGGAATGCTGCGTGGGACTCGCCCGTAGATTTCGCGGTCAAACTCTTCGACAATTTCCGGGCGGCGCCTCTTCCACCAGGCTTCTGCCGTTGTGACCTTCTTTCCATTTTTGAGTGTTAGCGAGTCAGGCAGCCGATATGGCGCAACCTTCGATTCGTCGGTGTTGGCTGCATTCGGAGCTGTGGGGTTGCCGCTGGGACCTGGGCGCAGCGAGGTAATGCCCAGCAGGTTCATCAGCCGCTCGTGATCCTGTTCTGCGGAGAGATGTGCCGGCTCAGGCAGGTTGCTCGCACTTGTCTGGGTGGAAGGATGAATTTCGATGTAATCGAGCGCCGCCGGATCGTCGCCGTCGGGCAAACCCTCGATACGAATCTTCTCGCCGGAGTGGAGAACGAGAGTAACGCGTCGGCGTGTTGAAGCATCGCCGTCTAGCTGCCGTGCGGGGAAGCGATCGTTCGCGGTCCACTCGTCAACGACATTTCCGTCAGCGAGCAGTTTGTACGCCGCCTCCCCGCGTGGCATGTCGAAATACTGCACATCTATGTCGTACGATCCGGTGCGGCCGGTGAATGTGAACTCCGCGGTACAGGGCTGCGCGCGATTTGTGCACTCGACCGCTTTCCCATTCGATGCCGTCTCGGAGGGGGTGATATCCAGCGGAACATACGCGTTCAATTGCATCGCTTCGGCCTCTACCCGTGCGGGATAGTGGCCCACCCTGCCTGCTGAGTCAGGGATGCCTGAGACACGCGAAAACCAGTTAGCAACTGCGTCTCGCCAAACGATGGCGTGCCCACTTTGGTACTTCAGGCGATCCAGAACAGCCTGGTAACGCTCGTCGTCAACATGTCCCTGGAGCCGTTCCCAGTCTCGAACGAACTGTTGCGCTCGCTCTGCGCCATCGTAGTGAGAATCGTAGATGTGCTGGATTACTGTCTTCCCTGAATGCAACACATAGGTATAAGGCACGTGATGGAAGAACAGGAGCAGCTCATCTGGCGAGCTCTGGAGCGACTCGTATGTCTTTCCCACCTCGGGACTGTACTGCGCTGTGTAGACTGTACCTGTCGCTACTGTCCTATCCATGCCGACGCCATCGTGATCCGCGCGATGCCACTGTCCCCATCCGTTGCGCTCGGAGGACTCGACTCCCGGCCCGTAGTGACTTCCTACGATGTTCGTTAGTGTTCCCGCACCGAGCGGTCCGGTGTAACTCTCGTAGATATTCCACGAAGCAAGCTGCATATTCACGATCGTGTTCACCACCAGGGGATCGCTGCCGAATGTGAGGCGCGTCCACTCCTCCGCGATCCTTCTGGCACTCAGATCGGGATTCCATGCGAGCCTGGCGAAGCCGTAGAGGTTCGCCATTGCCAGTGGATGCCCGAGCCAGTTCGCCTCCATTCCCACATTGGCAACTCCGACGAAGCCGCCAGTCGGACGGTGGAATGTTTTCCCGGAGACGATCTCTTTCGTGAAGGACGTCCTGTGATTCGCGTGCAGGTCGAAATCGAGGCCCTCTTTCCACATCGTAGGCAGAAAACACAAGTGCCGCTGCTGCCCTAAATACTCCTGTGTAATCTGAAGCTCGATGGCTTCGTTCGTCTTTTCGAGTCCGCTGAACAGTGGGGAAACCGGCTCTCTCACTTGAAAATCGATAGGGCCGTGTTTGATTTGAACGATTACGTTGTCATCGAACTTGCCGTCGAGTGGATGGAAGTTGTCGTAGGCGGCCTTCGCGCGATCGTTCTTCAGATCGCGCCAGTCGAGATGATGGTTGTAGACGAATGCGCGGTAGAACACGATGCCGTGATGAGGTTTGAGAGCTCGCGCAATCACATTGGCGGCGTCAGCCGGAGTGCGCCCGTAGGTTGCTGGTCCAAGGCGCCCTTCGGAATCGGCTTTCACGACGAATCCGCCGAAGTCAGGAATCAGGCGATAGATCTCATCGACCTTGCTGCTCCACCACGCTTGTACTCGCGGATCGACCGGATCGAAATTGTCCAGACCTCCGATGACCTTCGGACTGCTGAAATCCACGGAAACAGAGAGCGTCACGCCCCACGAGCGAAATACATCCGCGATGCGGGCGAGTTGAGGAATGAATTCTGGACTGAGCACTCGCGGATCGGCGTTAACGTTGTTGACCGTGCAACCATTGATGCCGACCGAAGCCAGCAAACGCGCGTATTCTTCGGCCCGCGTGAGATCGCTGCGCACGTTCCCGTTCTCGAAGAAGATGGATGGCCCGGCATAGCCGCGCTCGATGCGGCCATCGAGGTTGTCCCATTGATCGATCCAGCGCAGCGGTGCGTATGGTTGCTGCAATTCATCCAGTTCATCGACGGACTTGCCCAAGGCAATTTGCAGCAGCCAATGAAAAACGCCATACAGTACCCCACGATCATTCGGCGCCGCGATGATGAGGCAATCGAATCCTCCAACTCTCCCATGCGTGATCGAGAAACTGTCGGCCCGCATCTCCTCGCGGGTCTTGAATTCTGGAGCAGCTGACTTCAGCGCCGCGAACGTTCCTAGCACGATCGCTCGTTGCCGCACTGTGCTCGTTTCTGCCTGGAGCGTCTTGCCCAGCATCCCGCGGACTCCGCGGACTAGCTCGTCCTGGGCGCTCCGCAGCACGACAGAATCTCCCAGTGCGACCACAAAGTTCGGAAGCGTTTCGTATTGCGCCGCCTGCGCGGCCGGCAGAGTCGCGTAGCGAAGCCATGCCTCTCGGCCATTTTCGGGAAATGCGACGCAAGTAAAGAAAATCAAAAACATCCAAATTACGGAACGCACCGGCGACACCAGTAATAGTCTGAGGATTCGTTCGAGAGCCGTACAAAGTGCGTGTTGAAGTCGCGCCGGATGCCTGGAGTTCATCGTATTCAGACTTGGTTTCTCGACTTTGCCCTATTCCTTCGAGTGGCACCGTTGGCCTCACGGAACAGATGCAGGTTCGATCGAAGAATGATGTTTGGATTCAGATACTGCGCGGGCGCCAGATCGGTTTGATGGAGAAGGTGCTCTGCCAGCGTGCGGAAGGCGAGCTGTCCTTGCGTGTATGGCTGTTGGTGAATAGAGGCAGCAATCGCTCCCTTTTCGAAATAAGGAATCATTTCCCGAAAAAGATCGGTCGTGATGAGCCGCACCGTGTGCGTGAGCCCCGCCTCGGTGAGCGCTTTGCAAACCGGCAGACAATTAACCGTATTCACGTAAATTCCCCCGAGATCCGGGTGCGATTCGAGCAGATGACTGGTCTTGCGAAAGCTTTCGTCAGCATGTTCGTGCGCTTCGATTACCGCTACTACTTCTCCGCCACGCGATCGCTCGCGGAAGCTCGCGATGAATGCTTCGGTTTTCTGGCTGTGATCGACGGTTTTAAGCATTCCGGTAACAATGGCAACTTTCGTCTTCTCTCCTACGAAATTAGCCATGAGTTCGCCGGCGATTAGCCCGTTCAGCCGCGGCTCGATGCAAACTACGGATGAACGTCTGCTCACAGGAGCGTCAGTGGAGACGCAAACGACGCGGGTTCCGCTTTGCTCTGCAGCATCGATCAACGGAGTCATGGCTTCGGGATTTCCTGGAGTTACAACTATGCCGCTGAGTTCTCTCTTAAGAAGCTGTTTAAAGGCTGATCGCTCACCACGTCCAAGTTCCGGAACATCAACCGTCAAGAATTCGACTCCGCGACCGGCGTAGCGATCGGATTCGTCACGAATTCCATCCCAGAGTTCATCGTAGAAGTAAGCGATCTCTTTTGGAACGCATATTCCGATGCGAACGTGTCTGCCTGTCGAGAGAGCACGAGCCGCGGCGTTAGGCTTGTAACCGATTTGCCGGGCGATCTTGAGAATCCGCTTAAGCGTCTGTGGACTGATTCCAGGCCGGGCGTGGAGAGCGCGATCGACCGTGCCGATCGAAACCTCCGCCAACTTCGCAATCAGCGGAATGCCGGTCTGCTTTCTCGCCTTCCTCATCCGCTATTTCACTTCAAGCGAGATTGAGGTGAGGTCCACTGAGTTGGGCCCAACCATGATTTTGAATGTGCCGGGCTCAACCACCCGCTTCATCTCGCGATTGTAGAAACGTAGTTCCTCGGGCCCAACCTCGAATGTCACTGTGCGCGTTTCGCCTGGCTGGATCGGCACTCGCTCAAATCCCTTTAGCTCTTTAACCGGACGAGTAACGGAACTGATTTCATCCCGGATGTACAACTGCACTACCTCGTCTCCCGTGCGGCTGCCACCGTTCGTCACGTCGACGGATACTTTCGCTGTTCCGTTCATGGCGATCGAACTCGGCTCGACCCGAAGATTGCTGTAGTTGAATTTCGTGTAGCTGAGCCCGTAGCCAAACGGAAACAGTGGCGAGTTGTCGGTGAACAGGTACGGTCTTCGTGCAGATGGCTTCTGGTAGTAATAGTCGGGCAATTGACCGACTGAGCGCGGTACCGTTATGGGAAGGCGTCCTGCCGGATTGTAGTCGCCAAACAGAACATCCGCCAAAGCTGCCCCGCCTTCTTGCCCCAGATACCATCCATCGAGGATCGCGGGGGCATGCTCTTTGATGAAGTTGATTGAATTGGGACGCCCATGGAGAAGGACCACAACCACCGGCTTCCCAGTGGCAAAGAGGCGCGAGACGAGTTCATCCTGGCGCCCTAGAAGATCCAGGTTATCGCGATCGCCAAGGTGGGTTGACGACCATCCTTCGCGGGAAGTCTGCTCGTTCTCTCCGACAACCACGATTCCCACATCGGCTTTCGACATCGCTTCAACGGCGGCGCTGAGGCGCGCCTTGTCTAACTCGGGATCGGCTGGAAGGACTTTATCTTCTTCCCAGACTGGCTTGCTCTCAGTGATCCGGCAGCCTTCGGCATAGAAAACCTCGGCTTTGCCAGCTGCTTTGTTTTTGATTCCTTCGAGAACGCTCACTCCATGACGCGGCGTGCCGCTATATCCGCCAAGATGCGGCTCGCCTGCATTTGGACCGATTACTGCTATGCGTTTGATCTTTGTGAGATCGAGCGGTAGAAGGTTGTTATCGTTCTTCAGAAGAGTGATGGTCTCGTGCGCGGCTTGCAGAGCGAGCTCACGACTTTGTGCCGGCGACGCATTTTGAACAGCGGCCTGCGGATCGGCGTAGGGCTTCTCGAACAATCCCAGATCGAATTTTGCGCGCAGCACTCGCGCGACGGATTCATTGATGAGCGATTCCGGAATCTGTCCGCTGCGCACCAAGGCCGGCAGAGTCTTGTAGCAGCGCAAGAATGGAAGTTCTATGTCGACGCCGGCAGTAATCGCGAGCTTGGCAGCCTGTTCGCAGTTCGTAGCGACATGATGCACGGTTATCAACTGCTCGATCGCGAAATAGTCAGAAACCACTGTGCCCTTAAAGCCAAACTCGCTGCGCAGGATATTGCGCAACAGCCAAATGTTGCTGTGGTTGGGAACGCCGTCGAGCTCGTTGTATGAAGGCATCACGGCCCGCACGTTCGCTTTCTGGATGCCAGCCTCGAATGGAGGCAGAAAGTACTCACGTACGGTGCGCTCGGAGTAATTTGCCGGAGCGATGTTTGCTCCCGCTTCAGGCTGACTGTGGACAGCGAAGTGCTTCAGCGTTGCGTAAAGATGATTGGTGTCGGGCGCGGGCCCATCGCCCTGCAGTCCTTTTATGGCGGCGATTCCCATGCGGCCGGCAAGATACGGATCTTCGCCGTAAGTCTCCTCAGTGCGTCCCCACCGTGGGTCGCGCGCTAGATCCACCACCGGCATCAGGCACTCATGCGCGCCGCGCGACCGAGCTTCCTTGGCGACTGCGTCAAAGACGCGCCGCACTAGAGCGTCATTCCATGTAGCAGCGAGGCCAATCGCCTGCGGATAGGAAGTGGCGTCGGATGCTGCCAGGCCGTGCAGGCATTCTTCGTGGAACATCAGCGGAATTCCGAGTCTCGTGTTCTCCACCGCGATGTGCTGCACGCGATTCGTGAATTCGGCCATCTCGCCAGGGCCGCGGTTTTCACTTGGACGACTTACCTGACCGAGACCGTTCTTGAGCATCTGCCTGGCTTTGGCCTCGTCGAGCTGGCCTTTGTCGTCGACGAAGAACTCTTCCGGAAGCTGACCTTGCGAATGGTTCTGCCAGGTCGATTCCAGTTGCGCGACCTTCTCCTCCAGTGTCATGCGGCTCAGCAAGTCGATGACTCGTGCGTCGACCGACAGCGCCGGATTTTTGTAGGCTGGCGTTGGTTGTTGAGCACCGAGTGTGGACAGCAAAAGCAAGCAGACAAAAATGGCCAAGCACCAAGTTCCCGGACGTTTCATTCCGCTCCCCTCCTCAACAGATCCTCGAGAACCGTGAAGCGGAATAGTTATACCGTTAACGTACACGAATTGCACTTTTCTTTTGCCTGGTGTTCTGGTAATAATTGCCGGGCTCCGTCCCAGGGCTTCAAAGATGCGCTCTGCTCAAATTGTCTTCGTAGCACTTGTAGTCGCCACGTTGCTGACTTCATGCCACAAGGGCACAGAAGGGAGTGGGCGAGCACGCTCTGGCGGGCCGGTGAGGATCGGCATGTCCTTCGATTCTCTGCAGCTCGAGCGCTGGCAGCACGACCGCGACGCTTTTGTCGCCAGGGCTAAGGAATTGGGCGCCGAGGTATCGGTGCAATCGGCCGACGGGCAGGATTCCGTGCAAGTGCGTCAGTGCGAAAACCTGCTCACGAGCGGAGTCGATGTCCTCGTGATCGTCCCGCACAACGGCGAAGTGATGGCTTCAGCCGTGAATTCGGCTAAGTCCCAAGGCATTCCCGTGCTGAGCTACGACCGCCTGGTGCGCAACTCGGATGTTGATCTCTACATTTCGTTCGACAATAAGCGCGTTGGCGAGCTGCAGGCCAAGTACTTGCTCGATCACGCGCCCAAGGGGAACTACATCCTGATCGGGGGATCGCCTACGGACAACAACGCCCACATGGTCCGTGATGGGCAGATGCAGGTGCTCAAGCCTGCGGTCGACACTGGCAACATCAAGATTGTCGCCGATCAATGGGCCAAAGACTGGCTTCCCAGTGAAGCGCTTCGACACACTGAGAACGCTTTAACGCAGGCGAACAACAATGTGGTTGCCGTCGTTACCTCGAACGACAGCACTGCCGGCGGCGCGATTCAGGCGCTCGCGGAACAGAAACTGGCAGGAAAAGTCTTTGTCTCGGGCCAGGACGCGGATCTGGCAGCCGCACAGCGTATTGCCGATGGCACGCAGTCAATGACGGTGTATAAGCCTATCGTTCCGCTGGCGACACGTGCAGCTGAAGCTGCTGTGGCTTTAGCGAAAGGCGAACACGTCGAGACGAATGAGACAGTGAACAATGGCAAAAAGAATGTGCCTGCGATCTTGCTGCAGCCGATCGTGGTGGACCAGAGCAATCTCGCCTCAACCGTGATCAAAGACGGCTTCCTCAAGATGGAAGACGTGTATCGCGACCTGCCGCGCGCGAAATGGCCGAAACCTGGATCATGATCGAGCCTGATTCCACCAAGTCTCACTCCTCGCGCAGTACACCCTTGCTGCAAATGCAGGCTGTCGGCAAATCGTTTCCTGGAGTTCGAGCCCTCGACGGAGTTTCATTCGATCTATTTGCCGGAGAGCTTCACGCCTTGGTAGGAGAGAACGGCGCCGGAAAATCGACGCTGATGAAGGTTCTTGGCGGAGTGTATCCAGCAGGAGATTACGACGGAAAGATTGTCATCGACGGCGTGGAGCAACGCTTTGCCGGTGTGCGCGAGGCCGAGCTCGCGGGCATCGCCATTGTGTTTCAGGAATTGTCATTAGTGCCTCAACTTTCGGTTGCCGAGAACATTTTTCTCGGGCGTTTGCCTTCTCGCGCTGGCCTTGTGGATTGGATGACCGCGCACCAGAAGGCGAGCGCGCTGCTGAAGCGTCTTGGCGTGGATATACCGACGGAAGCTCTCGTCGCTACACTCGGCATCGCGCAACAACAACTGGTCGAGATCGCCAAGGCGCTCTCGCATGATGCGCGCGTTCTCGTCCTTGATGAGCCAACCGCTGCGTTAAACAATGTGGAAGCGAAGGCGCTTTTTCGGATTCTTGAGAACCTCCGCAGCGCCGGAATGGGGCTCATCTACATTTCCCACCGTTTGGAAGAAGTGCTGTATCTGGCTGATCGCATTACAGTGCTTCGGGATGGCCGCAGCATCGCAACCCGCTCACGCGGTTCGATCGACCGCCATCAACTCGTCTCGCTGATGGTTGGGCGCGAGATCAGCCAGGTATTCCCAGATCGGAATCGTGCTCCAGGCGCTCCGGTACTTGAGGTCACGAATCTGCGAGTGAAGCATCCCGTCATTCCCGGACGATACGTGCTCTCGGGCATCAGCTTCGAGGTGCGGGCCGGCGAAGTGCTCGGGCTCGCGGGGCTGATGGGATCGGGACGCACAGCGCTGCTGAACGTCCTCTTTGGATCATTTCCGGAGAGAACGGAAGGCGAGATTCGAGTGGCTGGCGCCACTGTCAACCTGCGTGGCCCGGGAGATGCCATTCGCGAGCGCATTGCCTTCGTTACGGAAGATCGGAAACGGTTCGGGCTGTCGTTAATTGCCTCGGTGCTGGAAAACACAACGCTGGCAGCCCTGCCAGAATTGGCTTCCGGACCCGTATTGCGCCGCCACGAAGAGGTAGCAGTTGTCGAACGCTCAATGAAAGACCTTCGCATCAAGGCGTCTTCTCCCGAGACCATTGTGGGAACGCTCTCCGGAGGAAATCAGCAGAAGGTCGTTCTAGCGCGATGGCTGCTCACAAAACCACGAATCCTGCTGCTCGATGAGCCCACCCGGGGCATCGACGTTGCTGCGAAACAGGAGATTTACCGGTACATCGATGAACTGGCCAGTCGAGGTCTGGCCCTGATCGTAGTCTCTTCCGAAATGGAAGAACTCCTCGGCCTGTGCGATCGGATTCTCGTCATGCACGAGGGCCGCATTACTGGACGTTTCAACCGTGACGATGCGACTTCCGAGCGCATTATGGCATGTGCTACGGGAACGGTTGGTGTGGCTTGATCAAGGAGAGAGTCTCGCAGTGAAGGCCAGCAGCAGCGCGCAGGTCAAGGATGTCGGAAGCAATGTGCCTGCAGACGTCCCTGCCCGTGAGCGCGGAAACCCACAGGCGTCGTTGAAGCAAGCTCTTCGCGCTTATGCAATGGTGGCTGCGCTGGTTGTGATTTGGCTGGCCTTCGACTATGCAACCGGCGGCGTGTTTCTCCGGCCACGTAATTTTTCTAATCTGATGCGGCAGACGGCCGTCACCGGCATTCTCGCGGTCGGTATGTTGATGGTGATCGTTGCCGGAGAAATCGATCTCTCGGTCGGCTCCTTGGTCGGACTCACCGGTATGATCGCCGCACTCGCACAGGCGAACTACCACCTGGGACCAGCGCCAACACTGCTTATCGCCTGCGTCGTCGGGATTCTGATCGGACTCGTCCAAGGTTTGACCACAGCTCATGCGCGCGTTCCGTCGTTCATTGTCACGCTGGGAGGACTGCTTGCGTGGCGGGGCGTCACGAAAGGAGCGAGCGGCGGGGTGACCATTCCCATCGGACTCGACAGCTTCAACTCTATCGGGCAGTCGTATCTCGATAAGGGCTTCGGTATCGTTCTTGCGGCAGTGGCAGTGCTGGTGATCATTGTCAGAGAGTGGCGCAGTCGCGCAGCCCGTGCTCGGCTTGGTCTTCCAACCATAAGTGTGATGAAGACAATTGTGCGAGCAGTGGGTTTGTCCGTCGTGCTGATAGCAGTCGTCGCTGCCGTCAATTCTTATCAGGGCATTCCTATTCCGGTCCTCGTGTTTGTGTTAATCGCGCTACTGGGGGCCTTCGTCATGAGTAACACAACGTTTGGACGATACTTGTATGCCATCGGTGGCAATCGCGAGGCGGCACGTCTATCGGGAATCAATACGCGGCTCTGGACTGTCGGGGTCTTTGGGTCCATGGGGCTTCTGGCTGCACTGGCCGGCATCATCTATACCGCCCGTGTTGGTAGCGCTTCGCCGGACGCGGGTTTGCTTCTGGAGCTCGACGCAATTGCTGCCTGTGTGATCGGCGGGGCCAGCCTCATGGGCGGTCGTGGTGCGATTTTTGGCGCATGCATCGGTGCGTTACTGATGGCAAGTCTCGACAATGGAATGTCGCTCAAGAACGTTGCCGATTACATTCAAGACATCGTGAAAGGCGGAATTCTTGTGATTGCCGTCGCCCTCGACATGCTCGGACGCAAGCGCACTACATAGGGACTACGATCTGTGAACCTTCTGGGAATTGATGTCGGCACCGGTGGTACTCGCGCTCTACTCATCGACGAGAGCGGGCGCGTGCTTGCCTCCAGCACGGCCGACCATCGTCCCTTTGCCTCTCCGCAGACGGGTTGGGCTGAGCAGGAACCGCAGGACTGGTGGCGGGCGTGCTGCCAGGCTGTTCGTCAGCTTCTTTCCGAATCGGGAATCGCTGCTTCGAAAATCTCGGCCGTGGGATTCTCAGGGCAGATGCATGGCGCGGTTTTGCTCGATGAAAGCGGCAATCCTTTGCGTCCTTCTTTGATATGGTGCGATCAACGCACCGCGGCGGAAGCTGCAGAACTCACGCAGCGTATCGGCGCCGAACGGCTCATTCAGCTAACTTGCAACCCTGCGCTCACCAACTTCACCCTCACGAAACTTCTTTGGGTACGCAAGCATGAACCACAAATATTCGATAAGTTCCGCATGCTGCAGCTTCCCAAGGACTACGTGCGTTTGCGACTGACTGGTGAATACGCCATGGATATGGCAGATGCTTCGGGCACTCTGCTGCTGGACGTGGCGAATCGTCGCTGGTCCTCGGAGATGGCGACCGCCACCGGGATCAGCTTGACCGCACTGCCGAAGCTTTTCGAATCGTCGGATGTGTGCGGCGCGATATCGAAAGCCGGAGCCGAGCAGACTGGACTTGCTGCCGGTACTCCCGTGGTCACAGGCGCAGGGGACCAGGCGGCTGGTGCGGTAGGACTCGGAGTCGTCGCCCCAGGCGCGGTGCACGCAACCATTGGGACTTCCGGCGTTGTCTTTGCCTCGACGTCCAGTCCCAAAATGGATCCTCACGGGCGTTTGCACACCTTCTGCCATGCCGTGACAAATCGCTGGCACGTCATGGGAGTAACGCAGTCCGCGGGACTCTCGCTGCGTTGGTTCCGCGATCAATTCGGTGCTAACTCGTCCGGTGGCCGCGATCCGTACGACGTGCTCGCAGAAGAAGCCGCATCGGTGAATCCAGGCTCCGATGGAGTTCTTTGGGCGCCGTATTTGATGGGCGAACGGACACCGTACCTTGATCCGGAAGCGCGTGCTGCACTGATAGGCCTTGCGGCAAGTCATCGCCGCGCTCACGTCGTGCGAGCGATCATGGAAGGGGTCGCCTTCAGTCTGCGAGATTCATTCTCAATATTTGAAGCATTGCAAATGCCTGTTACGAACGTCCGCCTGGGAGGCGGAGGAGCGCGTTCGCCTTTGTGGCAGCAGATTCAAGCGGATGTCTATGATCGCAGCGTCGAGATTGTGGAAGCTGAAGAGGGAGCCGCTTACGGCGCTGCGCTCCTGGCAGGTGTTGGAGCCAAGATATGGAGCACCGTTGACGAAGCCTGCCGCAACGTCGTTCGCGTCAAGGCGAGGGTTGAACCAAATCGGGAGTCAGCTAAGATCATGCAGAGGCAGTATTCCGCTTATCGTCTTTTGTATCCGGCGCTGCGCCGAATCCGCGATGCGTACTCCAGTCAAAATGCCTAACAATCTCTAAGGAGACTTCATGCCCAGCAGTGATTACCAGCCAAAGCCCGAACACAAGTTCTCCTTTGGATTGTGGACCATCGGAAACCGTGGGCGCGACCCTTTTGGCGAGGCGGTCCGGCCGACGATTCCGCCGAACGATATCGTTGCTCTGCTGGCCGAGGTTGGAGCGTGGGGCGTGAATCTTCATGACAACGATCTCGTCCCGATCGATGCAACGAGCAGCGAGCGCGATCGCATTGTGCGCGAATTCAAATCGGCATGTGAGCGCCACGGCATCGTGGTGCCCATGGCCACTGTGAGCCTTTTTTACGATCCCGTATTCCGCGATGGTGCGTTTACGGCTAACGATCCTGACGTGCGGGCTTACGCGGTGCAAAAAACCATGCGCGCGATGGACCTCGGCGCTGAGCTCGGAGCCAAGATCTTTGTGCTCTGGGGCGGACGCGAAGGAACCGAGACTGACGCTTGCCGCCGTCCCGATCAGGCGGTGAAGAACCTGCGCGAATCCGTCAATTATCTTTGTGAATACAGTATCGACAAGAAATATGGATTCAAGTTTGCACTCGAAGCCAAGCCCAACGAGCCGCGCGGCGACATTTACATGCCCACAACAGGGGCATACCTCGGGTTCATAGCCACTCTCGATCATCCCGAAATGGTTGGCGTAAATCCTGAGGTTGCGCACGAGCACATGGCTGGACTTAATTTTGTGCATGCCGTAGCGCAGGCATGGGAGGCAGGAAAGTTGTTTCACATCGATCTCAACGACCAATATCCCGGACGCTACGACCAGGACCTGCGCTTCGCGTCGGCAACACCGAAAGCAATGTTTTGGCTAGTCAAGTTTCTCGAGGACGTGGGCTACGATGGCCCACGGCACTTTGATGCCCACGCTTATCGCACTGAAGATATCGCCGGAGTGAAGGACTTCGCGCGCGGTTGCATGCGTACCTACCTCATCCTGAAGGAAAAAGCCAAGCACTGGAACGCGGACAAGGAAATTCGCGAGATTCTAGCCGAGGTGAACGGATCTCCCTCCGGTCATGTCGGGAAATATTCCAGCCAGAACGCGAAATCTTTGCTGAGCAAATCTTTCGATCGCGCAGCACTATCTAAGAAAGGTCTGCAATACGAGCGACTTGATCAGCTTACGATCGATGTTCTCTTGGGGGTGCGTTAGGAAGGCGATACTCTGAATGCAACTTGCCGAAGGTCGGCTACCTACACTGGCAAGGCCTCCATTACGTTGAAGTCGCTCGCCGTTCTCGCCACGTCATTCAGGCGAAAGCCTGCGCTCGACAGTAACGCGCTGTACTCGGGAATCGTTCTCTCTTTGCCACCTGTCAGAACCATCATTGTGACGTCTGTGAACTTGCTTCGCGATGGCGAACTGTCCTCCGGCAAATTGAACTCGACCAGCAGCAGGGCTCCGTTCTTGGGAACTGCGCGCCGGCACTGGCTCAGGATGCGATGTGCATCCTCGTCGTTCCAGTCATGGATGACGCTCTTCATCAAATACGCTCGGCAGCCCTTGGGAATATTTCGGAACAGATCGCATGGTTCCATGGTGCTTCGCTTCTCCAGTGCGCCGGAGAGGAAGCCACGTTCGCGCGCACGCTTCAACACATGCTGCTGATCGGCGAGCACACCTCGTAGAGATCGATGAGCGCGGAGAATTGCGGCAAGCAGCACTCCATTTCCGCCGCCGACATCCATCAGGCGTTCCCATTTTGAGAAGTCGTAAGCACTCGCGATCGTAGGGGCAACGATTGCCGAAATATCCGTCATGGCATCGTCAAAAATGCGCGCGGTTCCTGGATTTCGCTCTAGGTACTCCCATCCATCCATTCCGAGCACCTTCGCTCTCCCAGGCTCTCCGGTACGGACGCTGTGCAGAATTTCTCCGAAGGATCGATAAACGAAATCCGTCCCTCGAAATCTTCCCATCGAACGCAGCGAACCTGGCACATCTGAGCGAAGACAGTTCGACACCTCAGTGTTTGCGAATGTGCGGGGCGCCGTTTCGGTGAAGATTCCCTGGCTGGCCAGCAGGCGCAGGACGCGAAAGAGCGCGTCCTCGTCGAGTCTGAGTTTCTTGGCTATGTCCGGAGTTGACTGTGGTCCCGAGACCAGCAGATCGGCGACTCCGAGTTCTGCTACCGCAAACACACATTGGTGGAGGGCTAAGCTCTCCAGCATAATCCGAAGCAGCGGGCCGGAATGTGGCGAGGGGCTACTTTGTCCTGAGGCGGGTTGTGTTTTCGTCGCCATCCAATCCTCTCACCGTGACCTTGATCCTACGATGCCGCTGCGGACAGCCTCCTGGCAATATCTGTATCACTTGGCTCCCGCACGGCATACCGGTATGGGCCAAGGCGACTGAACAAAATGATAGCGACACAAATCGCCACTAGGAAACCTTGCAACGGCAGCGTGTAGGACCCGGTTCGGTCGAAGCCAATGCCCATGATTAGTGCGCCGCAACCCCCGGCGAGGACGAAGGCGCCGAATGCATAGCCATAGATTTCACCAAAGGACTTAAGGCCGAAGTAGCGGCTGGTGAGGTAAGCGATGATGTCTCCTTCAGCTCCCATTCCGAGACCAACCAGGAATGCGCCGACAAAAGTGGAGATCCCGTGTCCAAACAGGAGCAGGAGAATCCCAATTGCGGATCCGCTCGAAAAAGCGACCGCAAGCCGCGGACCGAAATAGCGATCCAAAAGGAAACCGGAACCTCCTCGACCAAGCAGCAGACCTGCGCCCGCAACAGAGCTTGCCAGTGCCGCGGTCTGAGCCGTAATCCCCCGATCGGTAAGCATGGCCGAAAGATGAATCACACATGCGTGTACGCTTGCGCCGAGGAGGAAGTACGCAGTTACCATTAACCAAAACGTTCCGGTTGCGCGGGCCTCACGCCAGCTCAGACCATCTACGACGGCCTTTTTGGTCAATGTCGGAGTAGACGGAACGCCATCGGGCAGAAGTCCCATTTCGGCGGGATCATCTTTCAGCAGAGGGGCGACCACGGGCAGAGCGATCACAAGCATTGCAACGCCATAGAGTGCATATGCGGCGCGCCAGCCGAATGCTGCGATCGCACGCTGTATCACAGATGGCATTGCCGTCGCACCGACGCCTACTCCTAGCATCATCACCGCTAGAGCTGAGCCCCGACGTCGATCGAACCAGCGCGTGATCACGCTCGAATACGCTATCGGCCCACAGCCGATGCCGATGAAAGCGCCCAAGATATTGAAGACATAGACGCCACGAACGCTGCTAGTTAGAAAGCGATTGCCAATCATCAGGGCTGCGAAAACTACAGTCGCCGGCAGGATTACTTTTCGCGCACCTACGCGATCCACGAGGCGTCCCATGAGCGGGCATGAAAAAGCAGATACGAGATTATGCAGCGTAAATGCGAGCGAAATCGCAGAACGACTCGTATGAAAGTCTTCAGTCAGCGCCTTTAGGAATACTGGAAAAGAAAAGACAAGAATCGGCGGACCGCCAAGGCAAAGGCCGATAGCCGCTGCGATTGCCAGCCACCATCCATAGAAGATCGGCCGCCGGTACCTACTCATACGAGAATCCTGAGCGAAGATGCTTACTTAGGGTCGAAAAGCATACTGCAACGCCTAGTTACTTGGAAGACAAAACGAAACCCGCGTGGAGATCTGTATATGCGGCAGTCTTTCTGGCCTATTGGTTGCTATCGTGTCGCGGACTGTCGCACCTCCCGATCACGACACCATCCGGTTCAGGGAAGCGCAGGAGTGTAATGCGAAACACTCCCGCACCATTAAGCATTGCGGAAGACCTTCTTTTAAGCCATGCTAGGCGCCAGACCCACCGCGACTCGAGCACTATTACAATAAGGATTCACGACCGCCTGGCCATTTGACTTACGACCCTTTGAAACCCGTGATGCATGGGCGTCGCCTTCTGCGACTGCTTCATTACGTGCGTCCATATTGGCTAGCGATTCTTGCATCTGTCGTTCTGCTTGCGGCCGTCGGCTTGCTCGACGCCTTTCGCGTGATGCTGATTCGGCCGATCTTTGATCGCGTGCTGAATCCTGATTCTGTGGGCCGAGATGTCCTGCTGTTCCAGCTTCCAGGGCATGGGCCAATCTATCTACATCAGTTCCTTCCCTCCCAATTCCACAATGCCTGGACGATGGTGGCTGTCGCGCTGGTAGGTGCCACGATCATTAAGGCACTCTGCGACTACGCGGGCACATACCTGGTGAGCTATGCCGGGTTTGGCATGATTACCGACCTGCGCAATGAGCTTTACGATTCGATCCTGCGGCGCTCGGTGAGGTTTTTCTCCAAGCACTCAACTGGGACTCTGCTATCCACCATCATTAACGACGTGGAGCGCGTGCAGTACGCGATGTCCTCTGTATTGGCCGAGTTTCTGCAGCAGTTTTTTACCCTCATATTTACAGTTGGCGTCGTCATCGTGTTTGGCGGAAAGCTCGCTTGGGTGTTGTTGTTATTTGTGCCAGTTGTCATCACATCAGCGCGCCGCATCGGGCGCAACGTACGACACACTACTAGAAGAGGTCAGGACAAGCTTGCCGAGATTCAACACCTGCTGCACGAGACCATCGCGGGAAATCGAATCGTAAAAGCCTTCAATATGGAGCTTTGGGAGACGATGCGATTTCGCGGTGCCTCTCGCCGGCTCTTCCGTGCCAATCTGCGATCGGTGAGCGCGCAGGCGATCAGCTCGCCGCTCATGGACGTGATTGGGGCTGTCGCGATCGCCCTCCTGCTATTGCTCGGCCGAGACCAGATTCGTCATCAGGCGTTCACCCAAGGCGCTTTCCTTACTTTCATCGTCGCAGTGTTTAAGCTTTACGATCCCGTGCGCAAGTTTGCGCAGTTCTATAACAATTTCCAGCAGGCGCTGGGAGCCTCATCGGCGATCTTCGACTTCATGGAAGTGGAAGACGATGTTAAAGACAAGCCGAACGCCATCAATCTGCCCGCGTTCAAGGAGAGTATTCGTTTTCAGGATGTAGATTTCTCGTATGACGACGAGGAGGGATCGCATCAGGTTCTGCGCAACATCAATCTCGACGTCAAAGCCGGAGAGATTGTGGCCATCGTCGGGCCCAGCGGAGCTGGAAAGTCGACCATCGTGCGTCTGCTGCCTCGATTTTTCGACGTAAACGCTGGAAAGATTCTCATCGATGGGCACGACGTTCGTGACGTAACTGTCCGCTCACTGCGCAGCCAGATCGGGATGGTTACGCAGGAGACGGTACTGTTCAACGATACGGTGCGCAACAATATCGCCTACGGACGTCCGAATATTCCTCAAGAGCAAGTGCAAGCGGCGGCGAAGGCTGCTTTGGCTCACGACTTCATTATGCGTATGCCTGCCGGATACGACACGGTGATTGGCGAGCGCGGAATGCGGCTCTCCGGGGGCGAACAACAACGAATTTCAATTGCGCGGGCAATTCTCAAGAACTCTCCGATCCTGATTCTTGACGAGGCGACCTCCGCGCTCGATGCTGAATCAGAAGCCCTGGTTCAGACTGCGCTCCAGAACTTGATGCAGAATCGAACGGCATTCGTCATCGCTCATCGTCTCTCCACGGTGCGCAGCGCAGACAGGATTATCGTGATGGAGAGTGGCGCCATCACCGACATTGGATCGCATCATGAACTGCTGCAACGCTTCGGAACTTATCAGCGCTTGTACAATCTTCAATTCGTTGAAATCGATAACGTCGCGGTTGTGAAGTAACTTCGCTCGCGAGGAGCTCTGCCAGGAATGCCTGTCCGATCAATGACCGGATACGCTCAGCTTACCCATCAGGTGAACGACCGGACGTCGTTTTCTTTGAGCCTGAAATCGGTGAACCACCGCTTTCTTGACCTGCATTTTCGCATTCCGGTCGAAACGACGCCGCTGGAACTGAAGATGCGCCGCATTCTCAAAGAAAAAATCGCGCGCGGACACATTGAAGTAGCACTCTCCCTGCAGCAGGGAGATGCCGGTGGTTTTCAGTTGAACCATGCTTTAGTCGAGGGCTATGTGCGGGCTTTTCAGGAAGCAGCAGAGCGGTTGGGTATTGTGGCGCAACCGGATCTCAACGTTATTCTTCGCACCCCGGGAGCACTCTCTGGAGATTCAACCACTCTCGATGAAGCAACTGAACAAGTCATTCTGGAGCAATTGCAAAAGTTAATCGAACGTCTGAATCACATGCGCGAAGAGGAAGGGCGCGGAGTCGACCGGGAACTGCGCGAGCGCATGGAAGGCTTATCACACGCGGTCAGCGAGATTGGGAAGTTGCGAGCGTTGGTCTCACGCGCTTATTTGGAAAAAGTGCAATCGCGCATGAACGAGCTGATCGCGGGCCATATCGATCCGGATCGTGTACTGCAGGAAGCCGCAATGCTTGCAGAGCGTAGCGACATCCAGGAGGAAGTTGTCCGGCTCGAGAACCACATCAAACACTTCTACTCGCTGCTTGACTCCGGCGGCGAAGCCGGCAAGAAGCTGGACTTCCTCCTGCAGGAACTGAATCGCGAGGCCAACACTCTTCTTTCAAAGACAGCCGGAGTGGCTGGCGAAGGCCTGCGCATTACGGAATTGGGACTGCTAATGAAGTCAGAGATTGAGAAAGCAAGGGAGCAAGTGCAGAACGTGGAGTGAGAAAGAAATCGGGTGATCGGGTGATCGGGTGAAGTGTTAGAGATTTCAACTTCCGCCACATCCTACCCTTTATTGATCTCGGCTTTGGGTTTTCACTTCAGCCGATTATCCGATGACCCGATCACCCGATTCAACAAATGTCCCGTTAATCGCAAGTTGCATGGCAGGCATCCTCTACATCATTTCCGCACCCTCCGGATCGGGCAAATCCACGCTAGTGAATGAGCTGCGTTCGATTGTCCCAAATCTGGATTTTTCGATCTCTTACACAACGCGACCTCCGCGCGGAAGCGAGCAGAATGGGCGCGAGTATTACTTCGTCTCGCGGCCGGAGTTTGAGCGCATGATTGCCGAAGACCAGTTTCTGGAGCATGCCGAAGTCTTCGGGCACTACTACGGGACGGCTCGCCGCTTTCTTGAGGACGCAAAGGCCAGCGGCAAGGATTTGTTACTCGACATTGACGTGCAAGGCGCAGAGCAGGTGCGTAAGAAGGTCCCCGACGCGGTCAGCATTTTCGTAATGCCGCCAAATCGGGAGATTCTCGAGCGTCGCCTGCGTCGGCGCAGCCAGACAGAAAAGATGGACCCTAAAGTAATAGAGCGAAGACTTGAAAACGCGGAGAAGGAGATTGTGAATTACAAGAAATACGGCTATATTCTCGTCAACAAGATCCTGGAAAGAGCAGTGGACGAGTTGAAGGCCATTGTCCTTTCCGAGCGAACGCGTCGCTCAGGAAAGGTGCTCACCTCGGAAGATCAGGAACTGGCTCGCATCGCTGAGGGATGTTTGCTGGCCAGAAGTCACGAGAAAGTTCAGCCCGTTCTGCAATCGTTCAGGACCAACCTCTGAGGTACATCAGGAATGGAACCCACGAAAGAGTTCGATAGCAAGTATCGGTACATCCTCGTCGCGGCCCGGCGAGCGCGCCAACTCCAGGGAGGCGCCAGTGCGCTCGTCGAAACCGACTCGCGCAAGGCCTGTCGGATCGCTCAGGACGAGATTCAGGCTGGCAAAGTAGGCTACGTCGTGCCCGATCCTGTAGCGCCAGTGCAAGCCGCCCCTCCCGAACCAAAGGAAGACTAGATTCCTTACTTCCAACCTGAACGATGGCGCCTTCCGACTACAATAGTCGTATGAAGGTTGCGTTTGGTGTGTGCGGCGGTATCGCCGCATATAAGGCGTGCGAAGTAGTCCGCTTACTTCAGGACGCAGGCATCCGCGTGCAGGTGGTCATGACTGCTGCCGCCCAGGAGTTCGTGCGTCCACTCACCTTCGCCGCGCTTTCTGGAGAGAAAGTTATCACTGGTCTGTGGCAGTCTGGCGGCGAGCAGCCGAATCTGGACTCAGCCGTAGAACACATCAGCGTCGCTCAATCAATTGACGCGCTAGTTGTCGCGCCCTGCACAGCAGATACTGCCGCCAAATTCGCGCACGGACAGGCGGACGACTTTCTTTCGACTCTTTACCTTGCCACGCCTGCTCCGGTGATCATTGCGCCCACAATGAACGTCGAAATGCTGAATCATCCGGCAACGCAAGCGAATTTGGAAACTCTGCGCAAACGTGGCCTGCACATCGTCGAGCCGGGCAGTGGATACCTCGCTTGCGGCATGGTTGGTGCAGGACGCCTTGCCGAGCCGGAGGAGATTGTTGCCGCGGTGCTGGCGACGCTCGGAGTCGTGCGCGACCTTGCAGGCGAGACGGTGCTTATCACTGCAGGTCCGACGCGAGAGCCAGTGGATCCAGTGCGCTTTCTGGGCAATCGTTCCAGCGGGAAAATGGGATATGCGCTGGCCGAAGCAGCTCTTCGTCGTGGAGCAAAGGTGATTCTGGTTTCAGGACCAGTTGCATTGGAACCGCCAGTGGGCGCGGACGTCGTGCAAGTGCAGACGGCTGAAGAAATGCGCAACGCGGTGCTTTCACGAGCATCCGAGGCCAAAATAATTATCGCGGCTGCGGCTGTGGCTGATTTCCGTTTGCGCAAAGCGTCAGAACAAAAAATCAGGCGCAATGGCCCAATGTCGCTCGACCTGGAGCCCACGCCCGACATACTCGCCGAGGCTGCCGCCCGTCGTCATCCGAATCAGGTGCTCATCGGTTTCGCTGCTGAGACACAAAACGCGATCGAGAATGGACGCGCCAAGCTCCGCAAGAAGGGAATCGATGCCATCGTGGTTAACGACGTATCGGACCCGGAAATTGGATTTGATTCAGAGCGCAACGAAGTCACAATCCTTACCGCCAACGAAGAGATCGCAATCCCGCGGGCAGAAAAGTCGAAAATAGCTCATCGCATCCTCGATGCCGTGCTAAAACTGAAGACGCGCTCGGGCAAGCCTGTGCCTGCTCGCTAGACTTTCATGACAAACGGTGCGGAGCTCCAAAAACAGTTCGCAGAACGTGTGCGTTTCTATCGCGAGCTAGGCATTTACGATTTCTATCGCCGACAATCAGCAGGCGTCGCATCACACACACTAGAGACGCAGCAAGCTGCTTCTTCACCATCCAGCGCGAGTTCGGCATCGCCATTCGACACGAGAACTGAAGAACAAATGACTCCTGAAAAAGCTCTGCGGTTAATCCGCGAAGACCTCGGCGATTGCACTCGCTGCGTCCTGCACAAGCAAGGACGCAAACAGATTGTGTTCGGCGTGGGGAATGCGCGGGCCGACATCATGTTTGTGGGCGAGGGGCCGGGAGCGGACGAAGATCAGCAAGGCGAGCCGTTTGTTGGCCGCGCCGGTCAGCTGCTAAACAACATGATCACTGCGATGGGGATTCGTCGCGAGGATGTCTACATCGCCAACGTCGTCAAGTGCCGGCCGCCCGGAAATCGCACTCCGGAACGCGAAGAGTGCGACACGTGCTCTCCATTTCTAATGAGGCAAATTGCGGCGGTGAAGCCGAAGATCGTCGTCGCCCTTGGAGCGGTCGCTGCCAAGACGCTTCTCGGAGTCAACGATGCTATGGTGAATATGCGGGGGCGAATCTACGACTTCAAGAACACCAAGCTCGCCGTAACCTACCATCCGGCGTATCTGCTGCGCGATCCGCGCCAGAAGAAAGAAGCTTGGAAGGACCTGCAGATGGTAATGAAGTATCTGGGCATGCCGATACCTCAGACCGCGATGAGCTAACTACTTGGTCTTCGGTTTCTTCTGCTTGGGCGAACTTTCGCCCAGCCGGCCGCTGACGCTAGCCAACACTTTCTGAAACGCTTCCTGTGCGCTCATTTCCTTACGCCCACCCTTGTTCTTGCGGTACTTGTGCTCGAAGCTGCAGGTGCGGCAGCGGACTTTCTGGACTTCGTCTCCGGCCATCACAACCACGGAATGATCGGTCGTGCGCTGACAACGCGAGCAATAATCGTCGATATCATCACCGAGCCTTGGCATAAGCGACCTCCAGGCCGAGTATTGATCGCGCGAATACTAGCACGGCCACATCCCGCCATAGCAAGCAACTGCTAGACTCTAGCCATGCCCGGTAGGCGCGGACTCTTTATTACTTTCGAGGGCCTTGACGGCTCCGGGAAGAGCACCCAAATTACGCGCCTCGCCGAGACACTTACCGCGCGCGGCCTCGACGTTCTGGCAACTCGAGAACCCGGCGGAAGCGCAATTGGAGAGCGTATTCGCTCCATCCTGCTGGACTCTCGCACTTCAGGCCTGTCCCCGCTCGCCGAGCTGGCGTTAATGTTCGCGGATCGCGCGCAGCACGTTGAAGAAGTGATTGAACCAGCGCTCAAGGCTGGAAAAACCGTGATTTGCGACCGCTACACCGACAGCACGGAAGCCTATCAAGGCTTCGGTCGCCGACTCGGATCGCAGGTTGTCCTCGATTTGCACCATACGCTCTGCCACGACTTGTGGCCCGATTTGACACTGCTACTCGAGTCTGAACTGGATGCAAGCGTTGCCCGCGCGCGCAATCGCAATCAAAGCTCGCAGTCGTCTGAGGGACGCTTTGAAAGTGAAGACGCTGCCTTCTTCCGGCGCGTTCATCAAGGATTCAATGAGATCGCACGCCGCGAGGCTAATCGCATATCGAGAATTCCCGCCGGCACGATCCAGAACGTGGAAGGCGAGATTCTGAGAACCGTGGAGAGCCGTTTCCCACAGCTTGCAAACCGCGCAGCGGCCGTTAAATGAGTTCAATCGTGTCCTTCCAGAATTTTCACGGCAACCACGAAACCACTACCCGCATTCGCGAGATGCTCGGACGCGACCGCCTTCCTCATGCTGTGATCATCTCCGGACCCGAAGGAGCGGGGAAGTACAAGCTCGCGCAGATGATCGCGAAGACGCTGAACTGCCTCGAACAGCCAATCAGCGAAGGTTTGCCTGATTTTTGTGGACGCTGCAGCAACTGCACACGCATCGGGCAGGCCGACGATCTTGAAGCAAGGTTCGGCGAAGCGGTTGAGACTCGTGAGGCAATGCGCGAAGCCGACAAGCGCGAGGCGCGCATTCTCATCCAGACGCATCCTGAAGTGATCGTTGTCCCTCCCGATCCACCGCAGATGCTGGTCAAGGTGGGCCAGGTGCGGCTCGTGATTGATTCGATTTTCTACAAGCCGGTCGAGGCCCGCCGTAAGGTTGTCATCTTCACTGAGTCGTCGTTCATGAAGGAAGCTGCGAATTCACTGCTGAAAGTTCTTGAGGAACCTCCGGAATATGCGACTTTAATTCTCCTGACGACCAATCCCGGAGAACTGCTGCCGACCATCCGTTCGCGCTGTGTAACCTTCACGCTGGGAGCGTTGCCTGTCGGCGAATTGGACGAGGCGCTCAGTACGTCCCGAAAAGACCTCAAGCCAGCCCAACGCGAGCTTGTGGCGCGGCTGGCGAACGGCGCTATGGGACGCGCACTCAGCTTCAAACTCGAAGAGTACATCGAGGCCCGAGCCAGTGCCCTCACCATGCTTCGGAGCGCCATTACGGGAAATGATCACACCGACCTGTTCAAGATCACAGAAACCTATCGCGCCGGCGCCGAGGGCCGCGATAAGACCGATCAATTGCTGCGTACGTTGTACGCGCTGCTCGAAGACCTGCTGATGCTGAAGTCTGGAACTCCCGAACTGGTACGGAACACAGATATTCGAGGTGAACTCGGCAGGCTGTCGCAGTCAGTAGACTTCGATTGGATCCTGACTGCATCCCAGCGCCTCGCGGAGGTAGAACGAGGCATGAGAAGGAACCTTCTGCGCTCGCTGTCACTGGATGCGTTTGCGACTTCCTTAGAGCGCTAGCTTTAGTCTCTTCTTGTCATTCCGAACCGCCGGTTTGTGGCGGTGAGGAATCCCTATAAGCACGAGCATTTCAATACGTGCGACTCTTCTGCAGACTGTGCCCGTGTAGCCGCAAGCTGCAATATTTGCTGTTCTCAACCAATCGACAATAACGAAGTCCGTAGGGATTCCTCACCGCCACAAACCGGCGGTTCGGAATGACAAGAAGAAGACTCCGTGTCTCCGTGGTGAATTGACCGCTTTGCGCGGCGGCGAGAGCCTGTGATAGGGTTAGCGCAACTCAGACCGCTTTGAATCCAGCCTTTCGGAAGTTTCTCGCGCTATCGGCCTGTTCGATCTTGACCTTCGGCGCATGTTGGCACTCAAGCCGGTTCTAACGCAGATATTGTTGGGTTAAACACCTCGTATGAAAGATTCAGGCAATTCCGCGGCAGTCGGACGAGCGCCAGAACTCGCGCCAGAAGCCGACGATTTTGTAAACCGCAAACTGATCCGTCCGTCCCTGTCCCTGCCACGGCGCTCAGATCCCAGCAGCGAGAGGCCCCTTACCAGCTCTGAGCAGCGCGTGCCGAAGCGCGCGAATGCGATCGAGCAGACCCATGCTGAGGCTTTCTATTTTCAAAAGCAGATGGCGAGCCGTACGCCGATGGTGGTGGTGCTCAAGGATGGCGAAGAAGTGCATGGCTGGATCGATTGGTACGATCGCAATTGCATCAAGATCAATCGCAACGGCCATCCCGGCGTGCTGATCTACAAGCAAAGCATCCGCTACATGTTTAAGGCGGGCGAGAACAGCAACGGAAAGCGATAATCACCGAGCTGCGCGAAGCAGTCGATCACGCAGCGCTAATCCGAGGCCATCAGCGGACGGCAATGGGCACACAATCACGCTAACCCCAGGTTTATCCAAGTAGCGAAGTCCAGCAAATAAATTGTGAGCGAGCTGCGCGTAATCGCTCCACGATCCCCAATCGAAGATCACCAATCCCCCACGCGAGAGCGACTGTTGGTCGAGCCAGTCCTCGGGGACCATTGCGCCCACGTAATCGCCATGGTCGCCTAGGTTCGAGACTTGTTGCTCGAGGACTGCGCGGAACCCCTCTGGCGTTCCCTCCACCAGCATCAACTTTGCTTGCGGTGCGTAATGGCGCGCCGCCAGACCTGGCGAGGCCAGAGCCTGCGGAGCTTCATTCGCGGGAGCCGAATAGACCTCGATCGGGCCCAGCAAATCTTCAAGCTGCTCACGGGTGATCCCGCCGGGGCGAAGCAGGAGAGGCGGCGTTCGTAGCGGGTCAAGTACCGTGGACTCCACTCCGATTTGAGTTGGGCCGGAGTCGAGTACGGCGTCAATGCGTCCTTCGAGATCACGAAGCACATGCTCCGCTGTTGTTGGGCTGGTGCGTCCAAAGCGATTCGCGCTGGGCGCAGCGAGGGGTAACCCCGCACTGGCAATAACAGCGTGCGCAACTGGATGCGCGGGCATGCGAACTGCCACGGTTTCGCGTCCAGCAGTGACGGCCGGCGGAAGTTGCGGGTGCCTCCTTAGCAGCAAGGTGAGAGGTCCGGGCCAGAAGCGATCCGCCAACGTCTTAGCCTTCTCCGGGAAATCAGCAGCTATTTGCGAAATCATTTCGGAATTGGCTACGTGCACAATGAGCGGATCCCAAGCGGGCCGTTCTTTGGCTTCAAAGATGCGCGCGATGGCTGCGGGGTCGAGAGCATTGGCCGCCAATCCATAGACAGTCTCCGTTGGAATAGCGACAAGACCGCCATGCTTGAGGATCGCGGCAGCTTCAGCAATAGCTGCATCTTCGCTTGCGGCGTTCTCAGCGGGAACCTTGAGGTGAATAGTCTTCACTCGGAAGAGAATAAACAATTCAGCCTGAGTGTTTGCTCAGGTCTTGATTTGATAATGTTGCGCGTTGACATTGCCGCGCCACTCCTCTAGCATCTGCCTTCAATTGTTTGGGATACAAAGCCTCTGCGGAGCTGATCGTGATCAAACTCGACATCATCAACGAAGTCGTGAATAAGACGGGCATCACCAAAACGAAAGCTGAAATGGCTGTTGAGACCGTCTTCGAGAGCATGAAGAAGGCTTTGTCGCAGGGCGATCGCATCGAACTGCGCGGCTTCGGAGTGTTCAACGTGCGTCCCCGCAAGACCGGCATCGGCCGCAACCCGCGCACAGGAGCCGAGGTCAGCATCCCGCCGGGCAAGGCTGTGCGTTTTAAACCGGGCAAAGAGCTGCAGTCCATCGACTAAAGACCCCGTTCCAACAAACCAACATTATCGAATTTGTGGCACAGCCGCCCGCGGCTGTGGCGCGGGGATGTGTGTCGTTCAAACCGTGACATTCCGCAACGATTTCCTACGTATCAGGCTCCGGGGGGCCGAAAGACGCACAGCCCAGTGGCATAGCCTGGGTAGGCTTTTCTCGATCAAGATGGGAGAATGAATCTTGGTCTTATTGAATGTCTGATTCCGGTTATCCCATAGAAGTCCTCGAGCCAGCGCCTCGGCCGCATGAAGTACACATCATTCTTCCTTTGCGGCGAAGATATTGGCTGCATCTGCTGTTGTTTGTTGCCACCATCTTCACGACTCTTATCGTCGGAGCGCGGCTGCAGTACAACTTTGTTCAAGGTTTGCCGCAGTTCCATTCCGATGCCGATTTGTTTCCTCTACGTTGGGCCCTGCAGAATCCTGGGAACCTTGTTTTAGGCATACCGTTCAGCGTGACTTTGCTGGGAATTCTGCTCGCCCATGAGATGGGGCACTTTATCTACGCCCAGCGGAACAACGTTTACGCGACTCTGCCGTTTTTCCTTCCAGCGCCCACACTGATCGGGACTCTTGGTGCCTTCATTCGCATCCGCTCTCCAATCAGGACACGGGCTGCGCTGTTCGACATCGGCATCGCAGGCCCCATCGCCGGATTTGTCGTGGCATTGCCGGTTTTGGTCGGAGCATTAATGGCTTCTCGGCCTGCCGCCGCACAGCTGAGCGACTCTGGCCTTGTGCTGGGTTTTCCTCTGGTTTTCCATCTCGCATGGAAGCTTCTGCATCCTCAAGGCGCTCTGCAATTAGCGCAACTTAGTCTCTCGCCCGTGGCAATCGCGGCTTGGGTGGGAATGTTTGCCACTTCTCTGAACCTGCTGCCCGGCGGACAGCTCGATGGCGGACACATCGTCTACGCGCTGTCGCCGCGGTCTCACAAACTTGTCTCGCGGCTAACGATGGTGGCATTAGTTCCCCTGGGCATCTTTTGCTGGGCGGGATGGTTGATCTGGGCTCTCTTGTTGCTCGTAAGCCTGATGCGCCATCCACCTGTACCGGAATACCCGCCATTGGATCGAAAGCGGAAGCTGCTCGCCTGGTTCGCATTCCTGATGTTTGTGCTAACTATGTTGCCGACTCCGTTTTCCCAAATCGACCCGGAGCGCGGAGTGCAGCCTGCAGGCGTGTGGCAGATGCTGCATTAAGCTCTCTCCGACGAATAATTCGCGGAAACCTCTTTGATACTGTCATCCCTCGCGCCGCAGCGAGTCCAATTTCCGCGTTCACTCTTCGTATTTGCGGCGCAGGGGATCTGCTGTTGCCGACGGATAAAAAAGCAGATCCCCGGGCCGCATCTGCATTTAGGGCATTTGCGAAGGCGACGCTGCGGCCCGAGGGATGACAGTGTTTGGTAGATTGGTTGACGTCAAATTAGCCGAAGGCTCACATCAGTGACTGCGGATCCACATCGACGATGATGCTCGTTCGCGGCACGTCCTCGGCAATTGCATTCGTAATTAGTGAGCGTAAGGTTCCGTTGAGCTTCTCGCGGCTGGCAGACTTCAGGATGAAATGGTAGCGATAATCGCGCTTCAGGCGCGAGAGTGGAGCAGCGGCCGGGCCCATCACGCGGACGCCTTCCATGCGCGTGCCCTCTACCCAGCGATGTACGATGCCTGCATAGCGCATTGCATGATCAAGCTTATCGCTGCGAAGCAAAACATTAGCCACGCTAGTGAACGGCGGATAGTGCATCCATTTTCGGTAGCGAAGCTCCTGCTCGTAGAAGCCGAGATAGTCGTGCAATGCGGCGTAACGAATCGCGTAGTGCTCGGGGAAGTAGGTCTGGAGGACGACTTTACCCGGGCTCTCACCTCGTCCGGCCCTGCCAGCTACTTGCGTTAGCAATTGAAACGTCCGCTCAGCGGCGCGGAAGTCCGGAAGCCCGAGAGCGAAGTCGGCTCCGACTACGCCGACAAGAGTGACGCCATGAATGTCGTGTCCCTTGGCGATCATTTGCGTGCCCACTAGAAGGTCGAGTTCACCGGCGTGCAGCTGGTTCAGGACGCGTTCGAAGTCGTGTCGGGTGCGAACTGTGTCACGATCAAGCCTTCCGATCCGAGCGCTCGGGAATGCCTCCTGCAAGGCTTCTTCGATCTTTTCGGAGCCGGCGCCAAGAAAGTAAAGGTGCTCGGCTGAACACTTAGGACAGATCTTCGGAACCGCAGCACGATAGCCGCAGTAGTGGCACTCCAGTCGCTGCCCCGCAGGCACTCGCCGCGCAAGTAATGCGAGGGATATTACGCCTTTGTGATGAGTCAGGGAAACGGCACAGTTGATGCACTGGAGCGTCTCGCCGCAAGAACGGCAGAGCACCACAGCCGAGTATCCACGCCGGTTCAGCAGAATGATGACCTGCTCGCGGGCCTCCAACCGCTCGCGAACTTCTTCGACTAGCTTTCGTGAGAAAAACTTCTCCTCGCCCATTTGTTGGAACTCAAGGCGCATGTCGAGGACTTCCACTTCGGGAAGCGGGCGTTGTTGAACGCGTTCGCGCAACTCGATGAGCCTGTATCGTCCTTGCCGCGCATTGTGATAGGTCTCGAGCGCAGGAGTAGCGGACGCTAGCACAACCGCAGCTGCCGAAAGTTTGCCGCGCATGATGGCGACATCGCGTCCGTTGTAGCGGGGCGTTTCTTCCTGCTTATAGGAGGAGTCATGCTCCTCGTCGACGACAACAAGGGCGAGGTCTTTTACCGGGGCGAAGACCGCCGAACGTGTCCCCACTACAATGCGGGCATCGCCGCGATGAATGCGGTGCCATTGTTCCGCCCGCTCGTCATTTGTAAGGCCAGAATGCAGAATCGCAACCTGGTCTCCGAATATACGATGCAGGTTGGCAGCCGCGGCAGGCGTGAGTCCTATTTCGGGAACGAGGAGAATCGCGGAGCGTCCCTGGGCAAGGACGGATTGCATGGCAGTCAGGTAGACTGCGGTTTTTCCCGACCCGGTGACTCCATGCAGCAGGCTGACCGAGAAGCGTCGCTCCTCGACGCTGGCTTCGATCGCGTCCAGCGCGCGAGTTTGAGCGGGACTGAGATGCTCGCGTGCATAATGTGCGGAGGATGCCGGCAAAGTCGTGACCCGAAATTCGGCCGGCCTCTCCTCGATCTTGACCAGTCCGCGACGGACGAGAGTACCGAGAGTTGTCCGCGGAACGTCAAGACCATTCAGCTCTTCGACCGTTACTGTGCCTGCAGATGCTGCCAACCTACTTAGCAGCGCTTCCTGATTCGGATTCAGCTTGCGTCCTGAACCTTCCTGTGCTGATGGCAGGACAAGTTGCGCGATCTTCACCGTTCGCCGGGCATCGCGTGTCGAAGTTATGTCCTCACGAACAATCCAGCGTTTGGACTGCAGTCCACGTAGGACCTCGCGAGTCGCTCCAGCAGCGCTGCGTAACGCGTTCTCCCTCGCGCTGTCGATTTGTGACAAGTAGTCGAGTACCTGGTATTCGACCATCTGATCGGCTATTGGCTTTTTCGAGCGACCCGAGTTACCGCTTTGTGCAGAGTCGTAGAGCGCATTTCGTCCAGCCTCAGTGATGCTGTATCTCCAGTCGCGCTTCACTTCAGCCTGCAACGGCAACATCGCGCGCAGGACTTCACCGATCGGTGCGATGTAGTAATTCGAGATCCATTCCGCAAGTTGCATGAGCGGAGGATCAATCAGTGGTTCGGCGTCGAGGACCGAATGAACCGTCTTAGCCTCAACGCCCGGCGGCTGATCGTGTAATGCCGTCACGACGCCCGGCAGTCGGGATGTACGGAAGGGAACCAGCACACGGCCGCCGACCACAGGTGTCTGCCCGTTCACGCGATAGGTGAAGGTCATCTCCAGAGGTACCGGCAAGGCTACATCGCAAAAATCAGGCATCGGGTAAGAGCTACTGTAAACCTATGTTGGTGTTGTGAGCGAAGAACAACGGCAAAGGCAACTACTCACGCAGATGAACGCAGATTGACGGATTCACGCAGATTTTTTTTGCGGATTACTTCAAAGGAGCGCGGTATGTTCCCACTCTTGTGCCCTGTGCTGAACTGTCGCTCGAAGCGAACAGCGAAATCCACCAACGAGCTTTTTGCTCAGCCCTCATCCATCTGCGTGAATCCATAAATCTGTGTTCATCTGCGTGAGTAGTTGCGTTTGGTTCTAGGCGCGCGCTTGAAATGCGAAAGCTACAATAGCCTCCGGAAGTCCACTCATGCGTCTCCCGTTCCGCCTTGTCTACAGCAAGGATTACTACCTCCCGATTGGTGCCCACGTCTTTCCGGCACAAAAGTACCGGATGATTCACGACCGTCTGCTCGAAACCGGGGAAGCTGACGACAGCGACTTTATCGAGCCGGCTCCTGCCTCTGACGATGATGTTCGCCTGGTACACGGCGCCGGGTATGTAGACCGCCTGCTGCACGGAGAGTTGAGTTCCTACGAAGAGATGCAGATGGAGTTGCCGTACTCACCGCAATTGGTAAAGGCGTTCTGGCTGGCTGCCGGCGGTTCCATTCTCGCGGCTGAGACGGCTCTTGCCGAAGGTGTTGGCGTAAACATCGGCGGCGGATTTCACCATGCGTATCCCGATCACGGCGAGGGCTTTTGCATGATTCATGACGTCGCCGTCGCCATCCGCAAAATGCAGAAACTCGGCCGAATTCGGCGTGCCATGACGGTTGACTGCGATGTGCACCACGGCAATGGCACCGCCGCGATCTTTCCGCCAAAAACTCAGAAGGCGAAGCCGCTGCCCAGCCTTTCTGCGGCCAAAGTAAAGGCCCAGGTCAGCACGACCACTTCGGTGGCGGACGAAGACGAGGTCTTCACCATCTCGCTGCATCAGCAGAACAACTACCCGGCCTATAAGCCACCCTCTTCGATTGATGTGAACCTGCCCGATGGGACCAGCGACTCGGAGTATCTCGCCTGGCTCGATCAATCGTTGAGCTCCGGATTACGTCAGTTCTCGCCCGACCTGCTCTGCTACGTAGCTGGAGCCGATCCGTACCGCGAGGACCAGCTTGGCGGGCTAGCCCTTACGATTGAAGGGCTGAAGCAAAGGGATGAGTTAGTCTTTAAGGTGGCTGAGGCCCGGGGTATCCCGGTGATGGTTACGTACGCTGGAGGATACGCGCGCAACGTGCAGGACACAGTCACAATCCACGTGAATACAATTCTCGCCGCAAAGGCAATCTGGGGAAAAGAAGCATGATTGAAGTACGACGCTGCCTGTTCTGATTTGACCTGCGCCGCGCGGCCGTGAGCCTGCGCAAAGCAGCAGCCGAAAAAGGAATCGAAGTGAAGGTGCGTTCAGGTCCGCCTGGGCAGCTCCAGATCTTCCGCGATGGAGCCAAGTTATTCGACTACAAAGAAACAGGCGACCTTCCTGAAACGGGAAAGCTTCTGCAGTTAATAGTCACGTAGCCGAAAACGAGTGCGCCGGGCGAGGCGCCCGGCGCTCCAGAGTACTCAGTGATGATCGTCATGATCGTGATCATGATCATGGCGATACGTCCAATAGGTTCGTTGTTCCTTCTTCTTCAGCTTCCCGTAATCACGATATTCGCGGCCATTGTGGGTTCGAGAGTACCAATCGCGATATGTTCGATCCTCATCACCGTTCCAATTGTGGTAATCGTGGCGATAAGGATCGTAAACCCGATGATCCTTGTCGTGATCGCGATCGTCAGGGCGTGCGTACATTGCAACAGGCGCGATAAGGACGCCTGCTAAGAGCAGCGAGCTAGCATTACGAAGCAACCGTGTCATGAATCCTCCGTGCGTTCAAACATCTGCTGTGTAGACCATGATGTGATGCGTGGCGCTCGGAGAGATTCATCTGGCGGGTGCAACTCTTAAACTTTCTTAACATATGGAATTAAGATTCTTTCCTCGTGAGCTACCGGGAATCAGCAAACCGTTAGAGTAGTTCGTTTAGAACCAGAGTCTCGAAGGATTTCACCCGTTGGAAGACGTCGTTATTCGTAATCAGCCCAGTAGCTCTGCTTTGAACCGCAGCCGCTGCCAGGATTGCGTCGGGCGTTTTCAGGCGATGAAGAGCTCGAATTCTAGCAGCGAGATCCGCAACTTCGAGCGTCGTGGCAATCCATTCCAGCTTCGGATAAGTTGACAACAAACTCGAGAAGGCATCCGCGCGTTTTTTGTCGACTTCACGATAAGGCTGAACCAGCAGTTCAGTCATCGTAAGCGTCGACGTAAGAGCTTGATTGCCGCTCTGCTCCAGCCAAAGGAACGCTTGATCGGTGAACGTGACGTATTTCGGGTGTTCTTCCAACTGATATATGAATACGCTGGTATCGAGTGCTATGCGATGATGGCGATTAAGAAATGAACGCAGACGATCTAATCCCAATCGTCGCGCTCCTTCTCAAGATAGTCGCTCGGGTAGACTCCTCGACCGAGACCGCGAATCGCCTTGCGGTACGACTTAGGTTTGCGCAACACCAAAACTCGGTCACTGCGCACAACGACCAGAATTTTGTCTCCTGGCTTGAGCCCCAAAGCTTCACGAGCCTCGCGAGGAATCACAATCTGATTTTTTGCTGAAAGTGTCGCTTCCGCCATGCTTTACATTATAACAAGAAGTAAAGCGGCCCTCCTCCGGTGCAGCCAAACGGTTAGCAAGCGAAATGTTCGACAAATTCGAGAGCGTTTAGAATTAGGTCTTGTCCTATGTTTGAGAATCTCTCCGAAAAACTTCAACGAACCTTTAAGAACCTGCGCGGGCAGGGGCGCCTTACTGATGAGAACATGGAGGAGGCGCTGCGCGAGATTCGCCTGGCGCTGCTTGAGGCCGACGTTAACTTCAAAGTCGTCAAGGAGTTGATTGACCACATTCGCGAGAAGGCCGTCGGGTCGGAGGTAATGCTGCAGATTTCGCCGACCGAGCAAGTAGTCAAGATCGTTCACGACGAGCTGGTCGCGATCCTGGGCAAGGACACGGCCAAGATCAAGTTTGCATCGCAGCCGCCCACCGTTGTCCTCATGGCCGGCTTGCAGGGCTCGGGCAAAACCACTTCTTCGGGAAAGCTGGCGCAGTGGTTCAAAAAGGGTGGACACCGCCCCATGCTGGTGTCGGTAGACGTGTACCGTCCGGCCGCCCGTGAGCAGTTGAGGGTTGTCGCTAACGCGATCGGCGCGAATATCTATGAAGGCAAGGTTGACGGCGAGGCGTCCACCGCTGTGGTCGAGCGCCTGGCGAAGGAAGCTCGTCGCGAGGCGCAGAACTCAGGCTGCGATGTACTCATTGTCGATACCGCCGGTCGTCTACACATCGACGATGAACTGATGAACGAAATGCAGCTTCTGAAGAAGCTTCTGACTCCGCAGGAGATCCTGTTCGTCGCCGACGCGATGACCGGACAAGACGCGGTGAACTCCGCAAACGAGTTTCACAAGAAGCTCAGCTTGACGGGCGTAATCCTCACAAAGATGGATGGCGATGCCCGTGGTGGCGCGGCGCTCTCGATCCGTAACGTCACCGGACAGCCGATCAAGTTCCTGGGTGTTGGTGAAAAGTACGACGCGCTCGAGCCCTTCCATCCGGATCGCATTGCTGGCCGCATTCTTGGCATGGGCGACATTCTGTCGCTGGTCGAGAAAGCACAGGAGAAGCTGGACACGAAGAAATCCGAAGAGTTCGCTAAGAAGGCGCTCAGCGGCGATGGCTTCTCTCTTGAGGATTTTCGCGAGCAGCTGCGGCAGATCAAGAAGCTAGGCTCGCTGCAGAGCATCGTCAAGATGCTGCCCAGTGTTGGTCCCTTCGCCGGAATTCAGGGAATGGCCGATAAGGTCGACGACAAAGAGTTGAATCGCGTGGAAGCCATCATCAACTCGATGACGCCGTATGAACGCGACCATCACGAAGCGATCAACGGCAGTCGCCGCAAACGTATTGCCCGCGGCTCTGGCACCACGGTCCAGGAAGTGAATCAATTGCTGAAGCAGTACGCCATGATGAAGAAGCAGTTCAAGAGTCTGAGCAAAGGTGGCGGATTCTCGCGGAGGCTCGCGGGAATGCGCTTCCGATGAGAACTTTTCACCACGGAGACACGGAGTCACGGAGAACGGCCCAAACCAAAGGCGTCCAAGATACATCTGCGTCGGCGTTTTAGTTCATCAACAGCATCGTGAGTGCGGATCCAATCAACGACGAGCGAACCTTCGACGATGCAGCCCTCAAGCATTGGGAGCTACTCGGGATCGAGCTTCGGCAGGACGTTGACAAGTTCAACCGTGACCAGGGAGGCTCGGCCGCTTTTAACCAGGCGGGCTCGACCGAATACGCGGTCAGCAGCCCCGATTCAGGTCTCGAGGTCCGAATCGCAGCCGACACCGAGAACCACATCATCCGCTATGAATTTGTTCGGATGAACGACAACAGTGCTGGAGCCCCTGAAGGCGGCATCCTGTCTATGCGTGCAGGGCGAGACGGGGTGGAGTTCTTCTCGGCGGACGAACCAGTAACGCCGTCCGAGGCCCGAAGCTTGCTTTTGGACCCAGTTCTCAATCCACCGGGCTCAAAAGCTGCCTGACTTAACGTACCGCTCCGCAGGTTACTCTAAACTTGTAACTTTTCCTGAAGATACGCCATAATCAATAGTCCGGCTGCACCACTGTCCGAATTACGGACAGGCATTCCCGCAGCCTAAGCAGGAAAGGAAATAAACGTCAGTGTTAATGATTCGTCTAGCGCGCGTTGGTGCGCGCAAGCAGCCCTATTACCGTGTAGTCGTGATCGACAAAGAACGCGCTCGCAACGGACGCGCGCTGGAAGTAGTCGGTCTGTACAATCCGCGAACCAGCCCCGCGACGGTGGATTTGAAGCGCGAACGCATCGATCACTGGGTTTCAAAGGGCGCTCAGGTGTCTGAAAGAGTGGGGAAACTGATGTCGAAGGCCACCGCTCCGGCGGTAACCGCGGCCTAAGGTACGCAATCGTAACGCGCAGTCATTCGGTTGAACAGAAAGCTGGGCTAGTCCCCCGACTCCTAATCATGCTGCGACTCGCTAAGTTTAGCGGGTGCGGGGGGTTGTACTTCCAGGTGAAAGTCGGGTGGCCCGAGGCCGCCCATATGGGAGTCGATTATGCCGACTGAGCAGGGCGGAGACGTGCGAGCGCTTGTGTTGGATATTGCGAAGGCTCTGGTCGATGAGCCCGAATTGGTTACCGTTGAGGCTATCGAGGGCCCGGAAAGCACTGTGCTGGAGCTTCGGGTAGCCCAACGTGATCTCGGCAAAGTAATTGGCAAGCAGGGGCGCACGGCACGCTCCCTGCGAACCATTATCGGTGCGGCGAGTATGAAACTGCACAAGCGCCATAGCCTCGAGATTATCGAGGACGGTCTCCCGGGTAGCGCGCAGCCGGGACTGGCCAGCGGAGCTTAAGCCGATAGGGAAGGGTTCATTGCCGGGCGAAAATTCCGTGATCGTTTCCTGTTGTTCTTTTGAATCCTCCGCTTTATGCGGCTAAATGGTTTGTTGATAAAGGCCTACGGAGAAATCCACAGAATTCCCTGTTAATTCGCTGGTTTTGAACGAAATTTGCATTTTTTGGGCAGAATTCGTGGATTTTAAGATCGAATTCGAGCGATCCCCTGTTATTTTCCCTATTGTTGCCTTCGGCTGGATCTTTCCTAATCTTTGAGGAGCCGGCGAAACCCCTTCGAGTCAAACCGTCTGTCCGTGTCCGAAGAGTTCATCATCATTGCCCGCATCGTCAGGCCGCAAGGCCGCCATGGTGAGGTGCTGGCCGAAATTTTGACCGATTTTCCGGAGAAGTTCGCCGAGCGCAAAGAGCTTTGGCTTGGCCCGGAGAATGACGCTAAGCGCCGCGAATACCGTCTCGCGAATCACTGGTTTCACAAGGGCCGCGTGGTCCTAAAATTTGCTGGCGTAGACTCCATCTCCGACGCCGAGCTGCTGGCCGGATACTTGGTTCAGCTCCCGATTGAGAAGCGCGCTGAACTGAACGCTGGGATGGTTTACGTTAGGGATTTGGTCGGCAGTGTTTTGCTAGACGTCTCGGACGGTCGCCAGAGCGAAATCGGTCAGATTGAGGATGTTCGGCAAGGTGTCGGGGCTGCACCGTTGCTGGTGGTGCGCAGGCGGGGCGATGAATACGAAATTCCCTTTGCCGAGGAGTATGTCGTCCGCTTGGATGCTTCCCGAAAAGTTCTCGAGATGAACCTTCCCGCCGGTCTGCTCGACGTGAATGCGCCTTTGTCAGAGAAAGTGAGGAAGCGGAAGTAGGCGATTCGCCTTTGTCGCCTGAGTTTCTGCGAAAATCATCAAACGGCACTCACTCCTGCGATGCGCTTCGACATCATCACCATCTTTCCTGACTTCTTTCGCGGCCCGCTTGATTACGGGGTGCTGCGGCGGGCGCGTGAACAGAAGCTGGTGGAAGTGAATATCCACGATCTCCGCGCCTTCACTCACGATCGCCATCAGACGGTCGATGATCGTCCTTTCGGAGGGGGCGAGGGCATGGTGCTGAAGCCGCAGCCGATTTTCGAGTGCGTTGAGTCATTGCGCGTGGATTCGCGGGAGAAGAGGTTACAAGCGGAAGTAAGGGAATCGGTAATTCTGCTATCGGCCCAGGGACAACTCTTTCATCAACGCGAGGCAGAGGAACTGGCCAAATTAGATCGCATAGTTCTCATCTGTGGGCGATATGAAGGAGTCGATGAGCGCGTGAACGAGCACCTTGCCGACCGGGAGATTTCGGTCGGTGATTTTGTGCTAAGTGGGGGCGAACTGGGTGCAGCGATTATCGTCGACACCATAACGCGGCTGATTCCCGGGGTTCTCGGCAATGAGGCATCGGCGCACCAGGAGAGCTTTAGTTCGAGTGTGCACGCGTCTCAGGATGGCCTGCCGGACTCTACGTGTGCCTCTGGCGGACTCCTCGACTATCCACATTACACACGTCCCGCCGACTTTAGCGGATGGCTAGTTCCCGATGTACTTTCCTCGGGAAATCACGACGAGATTCGCCGTTGGCGTCGACGCAAGGCCTTGGAGAAAACGCTGCGAAACCGCCCTGAGCTTTTGAAATCGGAATTGCTTACCGAGGAAGATCGTCGAATCGTCGCGGATTTGCAACGGGCACGGCCATAGAGCTGACTCAAGAGCTCCCGATGCGGTACAATCGATGTTTGTCTACAGGGTGCTAAGCGCCCTTAGACCTCATGCAACGCCCCAAGATTCACCTGCCAGGCGTAGCGAATCGTAGAAATTCCGAGCGTAGCCCGGCAGCGGTCGGTGCGACGTATGTGCGAAAGGAACTCATTATGTCGATTTCACCGATCATGGCTAAGGTTGCGGAGAAGCTGCAGCGTAAGGACATCCCGCAGGTCTCTCCAGGCGACACTGTTCGCGTTCAAGTAAGGATTAAGGAAGGCGACAAAGAGCGTCTGCAGGCCTTCGAGGGCGTCGTCATTGCGAAGAAGGGCGGTCCTCAGGCCAGCCTCACGGTTCGCAAGATCAGCTTTGGTCAGGGTGTGGAACGCATCTTCCCGCTAAACTCCAAAGTCATCGACAAGATTGAGCACGTTCGCAGCAGCCGCGTTCGTCGCGCGAAGCTGTTTTATCTTCGCGGGCTTAAGGGCAAGTCGGCTCGACTGCGCGAGGTTGAGAGCTAGAAGCTTCTTTCCCTCTTTTCCACCGCTCCCTCCACATCAAACACTGCTACTATCGCCGCAGTGGCGGTCAAGAAACCATCCAAGCGGGCGAGGAAGTATCTGAAGCTGCTCAAGCCGGGAGAAGAGCAGCGCTCGATGTCCACGTTAAAGCTGCGTCTGCTCAAGAAACTGAAGTGCACTTCGAAGTATGAAAAGCTTGCTTGGGCGGATGGTGCACAGCTCGTCGCCGGAGTAGACGAGGTCGGGCGCGGAGCGCTTTTTGGGCCCGTTGTTGCGGCCGCAGTAATTCTGAAACCGGATTACCGTATTCGCGGCCTGCGCGATTCCAAGTTGTTGCTTCCGGAAGTGCGTGAGGTTCTGGCGGAGCGGATTCGCGAGCATTGCATCGGTTATTCCATCGCGTCGGTCGACGCCGCACGCATTGACGAAATCAACATCTACTGGGCTTCGCTCGAAGCCCTCGCGTTAGCAGTGAAGAGTCTCCAGCCCGTACCAGACCACGTCCTCGTCGACGCTCTCAAAATCAACATAGAGCAAAAGCAGACGAAAATCATTCATGGCGATGCACTGAGTTGTTCGATTGCGGCAGCGTCGATCATTGCCAAAGTGGAACGTGATCGCTGGATGCGGGACTTCGACGGGCAATATCCGCTGTACGGCCTCGCTTCCAACAAGGGCTACAGCACTCCCAAGCACAAGGCGATCCTGCGCGAGCATGGACCATCGCCACTGCATCGACAATCGTTCGCACCGGTGTGGATGGCTCAGGCAGAACAAACGCCCGATCTGTTCGCGGAAATTCAGGAAGAAGTGGAAGAGCCAGCTCTGGATGAATCGATGCTTGAAGACCCGGCCTTGATGGACTCCGCTTCGGTGTTGCTACCGTCCTGAATACGTAGAGGATCGTCTTACAGAAATTCCAGATGAAACTTAGTCAGTCGTGCGCCACTGCTGTCTGTCACCAGCAGTACGATGCGATCATCTGGTCGGACATCTTCAACCTTGAAGGTTGAACGATAAACGCGTTCATCGGAAGGCTCGTCCGCCGGAACGCCTATCATCCAGGTTTTCACAGGCTCCAGCTGTCGCATTTCCATTCCGCGAAAGACTTGCAGCTGGAAATGCATGTCCAGCAAGAAGTCGTTCAGGGTCTTCGTGCAATCAGTGGGCATCGGATTGGAGTCACCGAACTTGTCGCGCGTTCCCACAGTCACGCGAAATGTGATGGACTTCGGCAGTAACCGTACCGGCCTAGCTGAAGAATCCAGGAGTACGACTTTGTTCCCTCGTTCTGTCAAAGTCCAGCCTTCAAACTCTGGTACTTCCGCCGATGCCAATATCTGGACCCCGAGCCGAGCCGGGTGCAGCAGGAGGGCGTCGTAGCCCAAGGGAATGCGAGAGTGCAAATGCCACGCTCCGCCAGCTAGCAGCGTGGAGCCACGGTTCGATTGCGCACCTAGCGGAATGATCGCCAGCGAGAAGAAAATCAGAACAGTTCCGACGCCAAGGGGCGACGAGGCTTTGAACCAGTGGGGTTGCATGCTGTGAACCAGAAGCGTCTCAGCTTCTGCCCACTCTTAGATGTCACTTTGAGCGTGGGAAGATGCAGCGACAGGTATGCAGCCGCAGCTCTGGGCAGCAGTTTCCAGTTACATGCGTTTCCCATCTAAGCAGTGAAGGGCGCATGACACGTAAGCTCAAAGCTGAGGATCCGTTGTTACCGTTCGAGGCGGAGGAATCGACTCCACTCGATCTATACGTACCCACCCGCCGGAATATTCTGGCAATGATGGTGGAAAGTGGTAAAGTTCCTGAGGAAAGTGAGCCAGACATGCACGGCGAAGCCATACAGGATGATCATGCAGTAGCAGCCAGCCTTCCGGTCGAATACTCGGCCATCGAGGAAGACGGGCATATGGACCACCACCGGAAGCCCATCATTTCCGTCCACGGCAAGGACGTGGATGAGCATGAACTCGATCACAAGAGCGCTGCCTGATCTTCCACCTAAATTTTCGTTAGATAATTTCTCGTTTCGTGGCCGCCGCCAGCGTGCGGTTGCGTTCATACTCCGTCCCGATCGAATTAGCGGCTTTGATGTACGCCTCTCTTACGGATCCTTTCAACTCGTATCGCTTTGCAGCTTCGGTGAGGACTCGAGCCTTTTCGTAATCAGTCCCCATCTTCTGCGTTTCAGCGATAATCCGTGCTACTGACTCCGCACCGAGCTTGTGTTGCTGCATCAGTGCAAGCATGTCTCGCGAGCGCTCGTAGTCTGTGCCGATCGAGTCTACAAGAGTGAGATACGTCCCGATTTGCTTCTCATCGAAGCTGTTCGACGCACTTAGGGCCAGAAGGACGCGAGACTTCTCGTAGTCAGTCCCGATCGAAGAGGCTGACTTCAGAATCTGAGTTACTGCTGCCGCAGTCAGTTTGTTATGTTCCATCAGGGCCATCAGGCTGCGCGAATGTTCGTAATCTGTGCTTATGGAACTGGCGAGATCGAGGTAAGTAGAGATTTCGCTTTCGTCGAACGAACTCAGGCTCGCGAGAGTTGTGAGAATGCGTGACTTCTCATAATCAGTGTGAATCGTCTTTGCCGATTCCAGCGTAGCGCGCACAAGTTGGGGCGACAGCTTTGGCCGCTTTAGCAACTGGATGAGTACGCGAGAGTGCTCGTAGTCTGTGCGCAGCTTGCTCGCGCCATTGAGGAAAGCAACACGCTGGGCTTCCTCATTCAAATCGTACTTTTCGGCGATCGTCAGCAGAACCTGAGCCAGACTGTAATCAGTCGAGATTTCATTTCGAGCCTGATCAAGCGCCTTCACCAGCAAAGGCGCCGGCAACGTGGCGTTCTCGAACAATGTTTTGAAATACACCTGGCGAACATAATCGGCTTTCAGATTCGAGATTTCGGTCAAGACAGCTTGCGGACCGCCCTCTGCAAGCAGGGCAGGGACACGCGTGCTTGCAGCGAAGCCCGTGACTCTCTCCAGCTCCCGGAGAAAGTTTCCGAACCAGGTGCGAGCGGCAGAATCAAATTCCTGCTGCGTGCCATTGACCTTGTAAACAAACGCGAGCTGTCCATTCGCCGAGGGATCAATGCGCAGACGCCGCCAAGTGTCGCCGATCCGTTCGTTGACTTCGAAGTATCCTCCCGGGGAGATGCTCTCGATTCCCGTGGCTTCGGCGTTGAAGCGAACTATGCCACTAGAGCGCGCGTCGACCGTGCACGGACCTCCCGACCAGGAAGCAGACCAATTACGACGACCATCGTCTTCAGTGTGACTGCTGATGTTGGTATGCTGTGCATTCTTGCCACCAAAGCAAACAAAGGGCGCAGGATTCGAAGTTGAGTCCTGATGGTCGCTATTGTTGTGGTACTCGAAACTTACGGAAGACCCAGCGGCCGAGATGGGTTCGTTCGGCTCAGCTGGCGCAAGCGCGGGCTCTGGTGGCGAAGAAGGTTCAGATGGGGGTGCCGGCTCCTGCCGGCTGCTGCCCACAATTGCGGGCTTCGTGGCCTCTGGAGCGGGCGCCGGAGAGGACGTGCGGCTTACAGGAGCGGTAGGGGCAGGACGCTCTTGCAGTCTTGCCGCAGCTAATGGAAGCGCAAACGCAAACAGCGCAAGACTCACGACAGCAGCCATGCCCCGTGTCAGAGTACCGTGCCTGACGCTGGGATTCAGCAGCGCCAATACTCGTCCTTCCAGTTGCGAGCGGCGTGCCATAGCAAGCGCGGCAGCCGGTTGCGGACGCCGTAATGTAGAGACAATCTCTACTAACTCGTGCGCATAATCAGAGGCAGGTGTGCCAAACGCAAGCACGTAGTCGTCGCACGCACGCTCGCGCTCCGCACGCATCGCGCGAGCGGCGATCCAGACCAATGGGTGAAACCAATACAAAGCTGACGCGACTCCGGCGATCAGTTGCGTGAACGCGTCCAGCCGCTTCACGTGTGCCAGTTCGTGACAAAGCACCGCCCGGCGTCTGGTTTCGCTCCACTCACCGCTCTGCGGAGAGAGGATGATCTTTGGGTTGAAGATGCCGGCGGCGATAGGCACATCGAGCTCGTGGCTGGCGAGGAGTACGACTTCACGATGGATGCCCAGATCTCGACACAGCCAGCGAAGACGAGAGCCCAAGGTGATCGCCTCTACAGGCATAGAGCGCCTGACTAACGCGTGTAAGCGCAGAGAGAGCCAAATCATTCGAAGCAGAAAGAGTGTCGAGCCGAAGATCCAGGCAGCAACCAGAGCTCCGCTCCAGTTCAGCGTCGATAGGCGTGTCATCCCTTGCCCCAATGGGGAAGAAGATTCAGGCGCACGTTGCGCGGATGTGACAGGTTCTTCAGTGGCTGCGGAACGAGGAATCGTTACCTCTGGCGAAGGCGCAATTACACCGCCGACGTTAGGCGACTTCCGCATGCTTCGCGCGCGTGGAGCATTCATTTGCAGCGTAGCTGCCGGACTGCTTTGCACTTGGCCTGTAGTGGTGGGAAGCACGGCCAGTCGCAGCGAGGGCAACAGTAAGGCTGCTCCAGGCAGCAGAAGCAGGCTCGTCATGGCAGCGGAGTGCAACAAATGGCGCAGCGCAGCGGAGCGATTCCGCAAAAGTTGAGCGACCGCTGTAGTGACGAGAAGTAGGATCGTGCCTTTCACAACGATGGCGAACAACCACGGTGCAGAATGCGCCAGCGCCTGGGTGATGTTCGAGATCATTAGCGTCCCTCCTGCTTAGCCTTCTGGATGGCCGAGAGCAAGCGCAGCCGTTCCTTTTCCGCTAGTCCCGTATTGGGCAGCTCTATCAGAGCGGCCGCTGCTTCGGTGGCAGAGCCGCCGAAAAATGTTCTTACTAAGTGCTCGAGCGCGGAAGTCCGCGCCTTCTGGCGATCGGTGGTCGGTGTATAGACGTATTTAAGACCGTTCTGTTCGTGCCGGAGATAGCCTTTATCTTCGAGAAATCCGAGCATCGCGCGTACCGCGGAGTAGCTCGGAGGATCGGGCAGCTCTGACTGCACCTGAGTCACGGAAGCCCGACCGAGCTTGAATACGATGTCCATGATCTGCCGCTCCCGCCGTCCTAGTTGCCACTGTGCATTTTTCGTCATTAGGGCTCCGCGTTATGCTAGTGTACTAGCACATGCTAGCCTATTAGCACTTATTGTCAAGAGAGAAATACGGGCGGAGTGGGCATCCAAGCGGCCGAGGGAGGAAAGCTAGATTTTTTCAGAAGGGGAAATTGTGAGGGGAACTTTCCTGGAGCGCGAACCGGTTAGCGTAGTCTGCAAACTGTCCTGTTCCGTTTCGCAGCAAATGCCGTTCAACCACAATTCCGCCATGGTCTGGGCGACCTCTTCAACGTCGTAACTCTGGTACTTGCCGCCCCCGAACAGTTCCTGAACCAGATAATGATGAAAGACCATGCCTACAAATCCACGCGCCGCGAGCACGGGATCCACTTTCCGGAATTTGCCATCCTCGATTTGCCGGCGAATGTACGCAGCCAACAGCTCGTACCACTCGCTCATATGTGTCTTGAAAAAGCGCTGCGATAGCCGATGGTTCTCCAGTGCGCTGAAGAGCAGCAGGCGGCTCTTGGCAGGATCCTGCAGATTTCGATTCAGAACGTAACGCGCGATGGCGGTAAAGATCTCTCGCGGTTCGACGTCTTGCTGGAGTCTCTCTTCGAGACGCTTTTTAACTTCGTCGGGAGAACACTTCGCGCTAAGCACTTCCCAGTACAGATCGTCCTTGGTGGCGAAATGCCGGAAGACCATCGCCTCAGTAATGCCCGCTCCATCCGCGATCTGACGCGTGGTCACGCCATCAAACCCATGGCGCCCGAAGAGTTCGGTCGCGACTTCTAATATCTGCTTTCTGCGGTCTGATGATGTGAGCCGGGGCATGAGAAGTAATATTCCCATTGTAAGTCAGTTGCGGGCTACGGGTGCACAACCCGGGTCTGTGCGAGTATAGTTTTCGATTGCTGCAGACCATATTCTGAGGGTGACAAACGACATGAGACGAGTTTTGCTGCTGGTCGCATTGTTTGCATGCGTTCAAGCTGCCGCTGCGCAGGACTGGGCGCGCGCGAAGGTTGAGAAGTCGCCGCGCCATCGTGAGTGGGTGACGGTCAAGCATGACGGGCGCTCGGTGGAGACCTTTGTTGTGTATCCGGAGTCGAAGGACAAGCGGCCGGTGGTTCTGGTGATTCACGAAATCTTCGGCATGTCGGACTGGGTGCAGAACCTCGCCGATGAACTCGCCGAGGCTGGATACATCGCCGTGGCTCCGGACCTTCTTTCCGGAGCTGGGCCGAACGGCGGCCGAACCAACTCATTTTCAGATCAGAGCAAAGTAACTGAAGCAGTGAGTCACCTCAATCCCGACCAGGTCACCGCCGATCTGAGCGCTGTCGCCGATTATGCGAAGAAGTTACCGGCAGCGAACGGAACGCTTTTTGTAACCGGTTACTGCTGGGGAGGTGGTCAGAGTTTTCGCTTCGCTACCAACCGCAGCGACCTAAAGGGGGCTTTCGTATTTTATGGGCCGCCCCCTGATAAAGATGCGATGAAGCGCATCAATGTCCCGGTATACGGCTTTTATGCTGGTAACGACGCGCGCATCGATGCCACGATCCCACAAACCAAGGAAAACATGGCTGCCGCGGGCAAGACTTATGACCCGGTAACCTATGACGGAGCAGGGCACGGCTTTATGCGCGCCGGCGAAGCTCCCGATGCGAGCGAAGGCAACAAGAAAGCCCGGGATGATGCCTGGGCGCGATGGAAGTCATTGCTTGCGAAGTAATTGAACAAGCGGTTTGCGCGATCCGGTTTCAAGAACGGTTTCCGCGTCTCGGATGTCAGCCGACACGCTTGAGAGGCAACAGGTCGCGCGGCAATCGCTCTAGCGGTTGTGCTCCAAGTCTGGCCCCGTGAACCACCGCGGGAATTTCAATCAGTCGAATGGAACGCTCCAGCCCTTCTATTAGACACCCGGCCCGCTAACATGGTGTATGTCTTCAATTCCGGCGACTTCCGTCGCCGCTCCATCGAAGTTCATTCGCGTTCTCGCGTACGCTGCGATTTACTTCTTGTGGGGAGCGTCGTTCCTCGCGATCCGCGTGATAGTCGCCAGTGTGCCACCGCTGCTGGCTGCCGGCGTACGCTTTTTCTGTGCTGGCTTGATTCTCTTCGTTTGGGCTGCAATGCGTGGAGCTGCACTGCCAAAACTGTATGAATGGCGCAGCGCTCTCCTGCTCGGAGTAGGCATGTTTGCCTGCAATTACGGTCCACTCTTCTGGGCGGAGCAGCGCGTCGCCTCAGGCATCGCCGCTATCGTTTCGGCGCTAATTCCGGTTTGGATTGCGGCATTTGAGTGGATGAAATCTCGGTCGCGGACACCCGTGCCTTTGATCATCGGTACAGTTTCCGGCCTGGGTGGCGTTACTGCGTTGAGTCTGACGCCGGGGCACGCGTCGGGAAAAATTGGACTTCTGCCATTAGCCGCGCTGCTCTTTGGAACCGTTGCCTGGGCCGTGGGCACTATCTGGTCGCAGCGATTGTCACTTCCTGCCTCGAAGCCGATGGCAGCGAGCATCCAGATGCTGCTCGGAGGAGTAACGCTGATGCTGGTTTCGTTAGCATTGGGGGACCTGCGGCGGTTTTCCTTCAGCACAGTCGATGGTCGCGTCGTCTTCTCAATGGTTTACCTGATACTCGGCGCCTCCATCATCGCTTTTACCGCGTATGTCTGGCTGCTGGGGCACGATGAGCCCACACGGGTCGCTAGCTATGCATACGTAAATCCTGTGATTGCAGTGTTACTAGGGTGGCTGCTGGGTGGGGAAAAGCTCTCTATCCAAGTGATTCTAGGCATGATTCTTGTGCTGGTCGGCGTTACTGCTGTGTTGCGACAGCGCAGGATCATCGAGCAGTAGTTGCATCTACAGGGCTTATCCCCAATTTGGGAAGCCACGGTTGACCAGTTACGAAAGTGCATTGATTCCCAAGGGGATGTTCTTCATACTCAACGCGATGAGGCCCGACCTCCCCAGTGTGCAAACCCGATTTGGTAAGTCAGCCGAGCGGCAAGCGCCACGCTTCAAAGTTGATTTCGCGATACGTGTGATCACCGGACCTGCGACAGGAGTTTCTACGTTTCAGGGCAGAGCACACGATCTGAGCGAAAGAGGCCTCTCGATGTATGCCCCGGCCGAATTTGAGGAAGGCCAGCAGGTACATCTCGAATTCATCCCACCATTTTCGCGAAAGTGTCTTCGGTTGCTGGCCATTGTGCGCAGCCGTTCGGGAAACCGCTATGGCCTGGAGCTTAGAAACGTGCACCACGACGCTGCGGAAGAGCTCTCCCGAGCTTGCCGAACGCTGTCACTCACGGCGCAGTAATCCTAAAAAAGACACCGCGAAGTTGCCCCAAGAGCCTGCTTTGCCTGATAATTACATGCAATGTTTCCCGTCGCCTCGAGACTCGCGCCTTCCCGCTGCTGGCGTTCCTACGTCTCGTATTATCGATACTGGCGATATTGATCCTGTCGCCTTCTTGATTTACCGGGCATAAGCTCCAAACCTGCCGTACAACGTTAGTTCAGTGAATTCATCATGGCGTCCATTCTTCAGCAAATCGTCTCCGAAACGCGAGTGAAGTTGTCGGAAGGCGTGAGTCCTTCTCGTCGTCGCGAACTGGAGAAGATGGCTGCCAATCACAAGCCGCGCGGCTTCCGGCGGGCATTGATGGAAGCCGATGCGAACGGGCCAGCAGTGATCGCTGAACTGAAGAAGGCGTCGCCATCGCGTGGTTTGATTCGCGACGATTTCTCTGTTGTCCAGCTCGGGCCGGAAATGGCCAAAGCAGGCGCCGCAGCCCTTTCAGTATTGACCGAAGAAAAGCACTTTCAAGGTGGACTCGAAAACCTGCGAATCGCTTCGCAGCACGTGACGATTCCATGTCTGCGCAAGGATTTCATCGTCGACGAAATTCAGTTGCTCGAGGCACGCGCATATGGCGGCGATGCTGCCTTATTGATCGTGGCCGCTCTGAGTGATGCCGAACTCCGAACCCTCTCCGCAGCAGCCAGAGACTTGCAACTCGACATCCTGTGCGAAGTTCACGATGAAGAGGAGCTCGAACGAGCGCTCGCCGCAGGCTTCGACACAATTGGCGTAAACAATCGCGATCTGCGGACGTTCCAGGTTTCACTCGAAACTAGTATCCGCTTGAACGCGAGAATTCCCTTGAAGGCGCTACGTGTGGCGGAGAGCGGCATTCACAGCGGCGCGGATATCGCCCGGCTGCGCGGGATTGGCTATCAGGCATTTCTCATAGGCGAGTCACTCATGCGCCAGCCAAGTCCCGGAGATGCGTTGCGCAAGCTGCGCGCTGATGCCGCCCAGCTCGCCGGCAAGCACGAGGTGGCAAGGCAGTGACCTGGATCAAGATCTGCGGGACCACGAACGAGCGAGACGCTGTTATCGCGATCCGCGCAGGCGCCAATGCGTTGGGCTTCATCATGGCCGAGAGCCCCCGACAGGTTACGGACACCGCAGCGTATTCGATTGGAACCATCGTTCCGAAAGGTGTAGAGACAATCGGAGTCTTCGTAAATGAGAGCGTCGAGACCCTTGTGCAAACGGCGCGCTTTTGCAAATTCTCCGGCGTGCAATTGCACGGAGATGAAGACGCATATTACATCGCTCAAGTCCGAACGCAATTGGAAGGCGTGAAGATCGTGAAAGCCACTACGGTGGACAGGCTGGAAGGCGCAAGCGATTCAAAGCCGGATGCCTGGCTCATCGATAGCAGTCCTGGTCCGCAGCGCGGCGGCACCGGTAAGACATTCGCCTGGCGCGAAGCCCAGCCGATGATCAAGAAACTCCGAGAGCCGGTCATCGTCGCCGGCGGCCTCAACGTCGAGAATGTAGAAGAAGCGCTGGAAGTCCTACAGCCTTGGGGCGTGGATGTGGTGAGCGGAGTCGAGTCTTATCCCGGACGAAAGCATCCCGGTCTGGTTACGCAATTTATCGATTCAGTGCGCCAGTTTGACGCTGCTAACGGCGCCAAGATCGCGCAGAAGGGACAGAGAAGGTGAGGGAAGCGCACATACAACCTCTGAGTACAGTGGCTCGAGCCGGGCGATTTGGCCCGTACGGCGGGCGCTATGTTCCCGAAACTTTGATGGCCGCCCTCGAAGAACTCGAAGCCGTATATGAGAGCGTCAAACAGGATCAGGAGTTTCAAAATGAATTCGAACGGCTCCTCCGACAATACGCCGGGCGCCCCACGCCGCTGTTCTATGCTGCGAGGTTAACCGAGAAACTAGGCGGCGCCCCCGTTTACCTCAAGCGCGAGGATCTTCTTCACACCGGCGCGCACAAAATTAACAACTGCATTGGCCAGGGACTTCTGGCGCGGCGCATGGGCAAGCGTCGCATCATTGCCGAAACCGGCGCGGGCCAACACGGCGTTGCCAGCGCCACCGTCTGCGCGTTGTTCGGATTTGAATGCGTGGTCTACATGGGCAGCGAGGACATGCGGCGCCAGGAGCTGAACGTATTCCGCATGCGTTTGCTGGGAGCTGAGGTGCGGCCAGTCAATTCGGGTTCCTGCACTCTTAAAGATGCCATTAATGAGGCGATGCGAGATTGGGTCACCAACGTTCGCACTACGCACTACTTGCTTGGATCGGTGCTGGGAGCTCACCCATATCCCGTAATGGTGCGCGATTTTCATCGCTGCATCGGCCGTGAAACCCGCCAGCAGATACTGGAGCAGGCAGGCCGGCTCCCGAATGCTGTGATTGCTTGTGTCGGAGGAGGCTCCAACGCGATGGGGGTCTTCTATGAATTCCTTCCCGACAAGCAGGTGAAGTTGATCGGAGTTGAAGCCGGCGGGCGCGGTTCTGATTTGGGAGAACACGCCGCGCGTTTCCGCGGCGGCTCGCCTGGAGTGCTGCAGGGAACGTACTCGTACGTGCTGCAGGACGATGCCGGACAGATCGCCACAACGCATTCGGTCTCGGCTGGCCTCGACTATCCGTCCATTGGCCCGGAGCACGCCGCTTTGCACGATTCCGGTCGCGCGGAGTACGTCGCGGCCTCGGACGCTGAAGCCCTCGAGGCGTGTGTGACCCTTGCCCGGACAGAAGGAATTGTGCCCGCGCTCGAATCCGCACATGCAGTAGCCGAGTGCATTCGGCGCGCGCCTGCCATAAACAAAGATGAAATCGTCATAGTGAACATCTCCGGGCGTGGCGATAAAGACATGGGAATCCTGACGAAAGAGTTGAAGCTCTGACGATGATCGCCTTCGAGCACAAGCCGGGGCTGGTCGCCTATCTCACGTGTGGCGATCCCGATCTCGCGACTACGCGCGCAGTGGCGCTAGCAGCCATCGACGCTGGCGCAGATGTCATCGAGTTGGGCGTACCGTTCAGCGATCCCGTCGCCGATGGACCAGTGATTCAAAGGGCGAGCGAACGAGCGTTGCGCTTTGGGACGTCGCTCACGCAATGCATCGCTCTCGGAGCCGATCTCCGCAAAGCCCGTGCCAAAGCGGGACTGATCATTTTTTCCTACCTTAACCCAATCCTGCGCATTGGTGTCAGCTCGTTTGCGCAACAACTCGCCTCGGCCAGGATTGACGGAGCACTGATCACCGACCTCACAATTGAGGAGGCGGACGAGTACATAGCGACGATGCGCGCTCACGATCTCGCGACGATATTTCTGGCAGCTCCGACTAGCACGGACGGTCGCCTGAAGGCCATCGCAGAGCTGTCTCGCGGCTTCGTCTACGCGGTCTCGCGAACCGGCATCACCGGCGAACAACAGCAGATTGCCGCGGATGCCGCGCAATTAGTGATGCGTGTTCGCCGATTCAGCTCGTTGCCCGTCGCAGTCGGATTCGGGATCTCAAATACGACACAGTTTCAGGCCGTCGGCGAATTTGCCGATGCCGCGGTGATTGGCAGCGCAATCGTAACCATTATGGAGAAGCATGGGCGCAATTCCGCGGAGCCCGTGGCAAACTTTATCCGCGGACTGCGCGTCGAGAAGTCGGTCGCGCAGGCGGAGCGTTAACGATATGACCATAGAAGACTGGCGTAAGAAAATCGATGAGATGGACCTCAAGCTTGTTGAGCTGATCAACCAGCGCGCCGCAGCAGCGCGGGAGATCGGTAAGCTGAAGAACAACACAAATCTTCCCATTTACGAACCGGAGCGCGAAAAGAAAATCCTCGAGGCAGTGAAGAGGGCTAATAAAGGTCCATTGCCTGACAGCGAGGTTCAGCACGTGTTTGAGCGAATTATCGACGTGATGCGCAAGCTGCAGCAGCAGGAGATCCACCGTAAGCAGACACCGTCTTCGGGCGAGACTGAGTTTGATTTGGAAGTGAACGAGTAGTCACAGAAGTTGCCGGCGAGTCGCCGGAGCGAAAGAGTTTCGTAGGGGTTTTCAAGACAATGATCATTGCCATGCAACCGGGCGCCAGTGAGCAGCAAATCGACAACGTGATTGAGCGCCTCGTAACTCGCGGATTTGAGGTACACCGCTCGACGGGCGAGCAGCAAACTGTACTGGGCGCTGTGGGCGCCAAGATAGATTTCGATATCCGCGAGATCGAATTGCTCGAGGCTGTACAGCAGGTTCACCGAATCAGCGCTCCATACAAGCTGGTTGGACGAACCTTTCGTCCTGACGGCACCATTGTTAAGTTTTCTAATGGCGTAAACATCGGTGGAAGCGAAGTCGTAGTGATGGCCGGACCTTGTTCTGTCGAGTCGCGCGAGCAGCTCTTCGCGGCGGCGGAGCAAGTCGCAAAGGCGGGAGCGAAGTTTCTGCGCGGCGGCGCCTTCAAACCTCGCAGCTCGCCTTACTCTTTTCAAGGGATGGGAGTCGAAGGACTGAAACTGCTGCGAGAAGCCGGAGACCGTTACAAGCTTCTCGTTGTCACCGAAGTGATGGAGATCGGACAGATCGAGCTCATGCTTCCTTATGTCGATATGTTTCAACTCGGCGCGCGCAACATGCAGAACTTCAACCTTCTGCGCGAACTCGGAAAGATTCGCAAGCCGGTGCTGGTGAAGCGCGGAATCGCAGCGACTATCGAGGAACTCCTGCTCTCAGCCGAGTACATCCTGGCGGGCGGAAACTACGATGTGATCCTGTGCGAGCGCGGCATTCGCACCTTCGAAACCTACACCCGAAACACCATGGACATCTCAGCGATTCCGATTGTGAAAAAACTCTCACATCTTCCTATGACCGCCGATCCGTCGCACGGCACCGGCCGCCGCGACAAAGTTGCACCGATGGCCCGCGCAGCGCTCGCTGCCGGCTGCGACGCCCTCCTGATCGAAGTCCATCCCGATCCAGAGAAGGCGCTTTCAGATGGCCCGCAATCTCTCTATCCCGCTCAATTCTCGCAGCTCATGGAAGAATTGCGAATGATTGCTCCGGCCGTAGGAAGAACCATCTAGAAGAGCGAACTCCCATTCGACTTCGCTCAGGGCAGGCTCCGGTCATGAAGGCAACAAAGAGAGGTCACGAAGTTATTACTCCGTGACCCTTGCCGTTGCCTTCGTGACCTTCGTGTTCGCCTCGCGGGTTTTTCGTTATTTTCCCTTCTGCGTAGTCGCATCGATAAAACTCACAAAATCCTGCTTCATCTTCCCGTGCGACTGCGAATCGAGATAGACCATGTGTCCCGACTCGTACTGCGCATACGAGATGTTCTTGTGGTACTGCGGCGTGAGGTCGAGATGGTCCATGGTGTAGTCGGCGGCGGCGAATGGTGTAGCGAGATCGTAGTAGCCTTCCATCACTAACACCCGCAGGAACGGATTCTTCACGATAGCCTGACGCAGAGCCGAAGCCGTATCAGGATATCCGCCGCCAAAGCCTTCCACGCCGGCCCAACTCCAACGGAAGTTTCCTGATTGTTGCGCCGAGGTCCAGTAAGGCATGTCGGTCTTGTAGTTCAATTCACGGCGAACGTAATCGTTGAATACAGATGTAAATGGAGGTCCAGTTTGGGAACTGGTTGGATCGTAAAACGGCGTGTCCATGAATCCGTCAGGATCCGGACCAGTGTAGCGGCCATCAAGACGGCCAACGTGCAGCTTCTGATCCGACAGAAGGTAATGGGTGAACGTGCGTACATCGATCCGCAAGTTCGCCCACTCGATGATCTCTTTGCTAAGACCGGTGTAGCGCGCCAGCTTGTCGACAACATTCGCGTGCTCCTGCAGAGTGAGTGCATCGCCCTTATTTAGCGCGGCCCAGTATTCTCCCTGCGCCCAGTCGCGCGCCTCCTGCGCGGCTTTTTTCACGTCAGACTGCAGATCGGCAGGCAGCCTTTTGTGATAGCCAGCGATCCAGGTGAAGCTGGGAAGTATGAGTGGGTAGGGAACATCGTTGGTCTTGGCAAACTCCAGCGTCTCAAAGCTGAGTACCGTAGAAAGCAGGACGATTCCGTTGAACGAGATGCCTCGGTTAGCCAGATATCCGGCGATTCCCGCTGAACGCGTAGTTCCGTAGCTCTCGCCGAATAAATACAGCGGTGACGACCAGCGTTCGTTGCGAGTTAAGTAAAGACGAATGAATTCTCCGAAAGCCTCGATGTCGCCGCGCATGTTCCAGAATTTGCGCGCAGCAGCCGTGTCGGCCGGACGGCTCCAACCTGTTCCAATCGCGTCAACCATCACGATGTCGGTTTTGTCGAGCGGAGTGTTGGCGTTGTCTTCGAGACGGTACGGGGCTGCTGGCATCCATCCTTGTGGCTGCAGTACAACTTTGCGTGGTCCGAGCGCACCCATGTGCAGCCAGATCGACGCCGATCCCGGTCCGCCGTTGAATGAGAATGTTAGCGGCCGCGTGGTTGGATCGCTGCCGTCGAGCGTGTATGCAACGTAAAACATCGCGGCTTCGATCTTGCCTTCAGCGTCCTTGATCGGCAGACGGCCTGCCGTAGCTGTGTATCGCAGCTCCCGTCCACCGACGCGAATGCTATGGCGAGTCACGACGGGCGACCCTTCGCTTACGTCGAAGTGCATGGGACGAAGCTGTTGTCCATCCCCTCCCTCGGACGGCTCAGTCCGCGCTGGAGTTGACTGCGTAGTTGCAGGCGCCTGTTCGGCCTGCGGAGTCCGTGCTGTACGTGGCTCCTGACTCTGTGGTGGCTGTTCAGTTGGAGTCTGAGTGGCCGGCGTGTTTGGCGGCGGTGTTCGTTCAGTCCGTTGACGTGGCGGACTTGATTGTTGTCCAAAAGCGAGAAGGGAAATCAAAACTGCTGGGACTAAAGCCAGCTTTCGCATCTAGTGCACCTCGCATTTTTGCGTCAGTTTACGAAGACTGGGCATTTTAACAGTGTGAGGGCATGCGCGTGGATGTTGCGTGCCCGCTTCTTTTTGCGGAGGAAACTTGAACACGAAGGACGAGAGACGTTACGTCAATCTGCCAAACCGGCGAGGAAATCTGCCATTCAGCGATGCTGTCATTAGCGGTGACACTATCTACATCGCAGGACGCATCGGATTTAAGCCAGGGACGATTCAAGTCCCGGACGATCCCGCCGAGGAAGCTCGACACATGCTCGATGGCGTGCGTTCTGTGCTCAGAGAGTCAGGTTCAGAGATGAAGGATCTGGTATACGTTCAGATCTTCTGTTCGGACGTCTCGCTCTTCGACACGTTCAATCAGGTTTACCGCCAGTACTTTTCCGGAGATCTTCCGGCTCGCGCCTTCATCGGCTCAGGCCCATTGTTGTTCGGAGCTAGATTCGAGTTCATCGGCACTGCAGTCAGGCAATCGAAGTAAAGCTGATGACGTGATGCCAGAAGAAGCGTTTCGAAGTGCGTTTCTCCGTTCTTGCGAACGCAAAGGACGCTTTCGTCCAAAGCTGCAATAATAGTCGGTTTCTTCCGGAGCATTCGAAGATGCCGAGAATCTTCCTCATCGTTTGCACGATCATGTTGGGGGTCACCATGCAGGCACAACAGAAAGAGTCCGCGAGCACAGCTAAGTCTTCGCGGAGTACAAACGGGAACGCAACCAAATTCCCCGATGCCGCGAAACTCAAGCAGATGGCCGCGCGCTTTGCCCCGACGCCGCTCGATGTGAATGTCAGCGGATTGAGCGATGGTGACCAGAAGGCTCTTGTGAAGCTGATACAAGCGAGCCGCCTGATTAACGACATCTTCCTTACGCAGCTCTGGTCGGGCAATCACGCCGAGCTTGCCAAGCTTGAAAAGGACAAATCGGAGCTGGGACGCGAGCGTCTTCATTATTTCTGGATCAACAAAAGTCCGTGGTCAGAGATTGATGGACACGCTGCTTTCGTTCCCGGAGTGCCGCCGAAGAAACTGCCAGGTGCGAACTTCTATCCCGAGGACATGACGAAAGCGGAATTCGAGTCCTGGACAAAGGGTCTCCCCGCAGATCAGCGCGAGCAGGCGGAAGGCTTCTTTACTGTGATTCGACGCAACGCATCGCGCAAACTCACGATCGTGTCTTACAGCCAGGAATATCGCGCCGATCTGGAACGTGCGGCAGCGCTGCTGAAGGAAGCCGCTGCGCTCACCGATAACGCAACTCTCAAGAAGTTCCTTGAGACGCGTGCAGCAGCATTCCTCTCCAACGACTATTACGAGAGCGACCTGGCATGGATGGACTTGGATGCTCCCCTCGACATCACGGTCGGTCCTTACGAAACCTATAACGACGAAATCTTCGGCTACAAGGCGGCGTACGAGGCATACGTAAATGTCCGCGACGAGCAGGAGTCGGCGAAGTTGGCTTCGTTTTCTGAAAATCTGCAGGAGATCGAGAACAACCTTCCTGAAGACCCGCAATACCGGAATCCCAAACTGGGAGCGTCGTCACCGATCCGCGTCGTGAACCAGGTCTTTTCGGCGGGCGACGGAAACCACGGCGTGCAGACCGCAGCCTACAATCTTCCCAACGACGATCGCGTGATTCAGCAGAAGGGAAGCAAGCGCGTAATGCTGAAGAACGTGCAGGAGGCGAAGTTTCGCAGCGTTCTGCAGCCGATTGCTGCAGAGGTGCTGCCTGAGGCAGATCGTCAGTATCTCGACTTCGAGTCGTTCTTCACCCACATTCTTGCGCACGAGCTTACCCACGGGATTGGACCGCACCAGATCACGATCAACGGTCGCAGTACCAATCCGCGGCTCGAGCTGAAGGAACTCTACAGCGCGATCGAAGAAGCCAAGGCCGACATCACAGGATTGTTCGCTCTGCAATTCCTGATGGACCACGACAGCCCCAGCGTTTCCCACGGTGAAGACGCCGAGCGCAAACTCTACACGACATTTCTCGCTTCATCATTCCGCACATTACGGTTCGGGCTGAAGGAGGCTCACGCGCGCGGCATGGCGATTCAGGTGAATTATCTGCTGGACAAAGGTGGTTTCAGGGCTAATCCGGACGGAACGTTTGCGGTTGACTTCAGCAAAATCAAGCAGGCCGTAAGCGATCTGGATCGGGAGTTCCTCACCATCGAGGCCACAGGAGACTACGTACGCGCAAAGAAGATGCTGGACACGCTTGGGGTGATTCGTCCCGAGGTGCAGCGCGCCCTCGACCGGCTCACGCATATTCCCACGGACATCGAGCCAATCTTCGTGACCGCGAATCGCATCGCGCCACCACAAGCAAACGAGCCGGGAGCTGAGCCGGCGACGCTGAGGCACTGAGCCGATTCCCAAAATGATCAAGCAAGTCACAATCGTCGGCACTGGTCTCATCGGCGGATCGCTGGGGTTGTGTTTGCGCCATAAGGGCATCCGAGTCATCGGCTCCGACAAGCAGCGTGTGCTGGCAAAAGCCGAGCAGATGGGAGCCATCGACACGGGCGTTGAAAATCCTGCGCGAGCCTGCGTTGGCAGCGACATAGTAATTCTTGCGGCGAATGTGGGCGGGATCATTGATTCAATTGAGAACCTTGGGCCCATGCTTCCGCGAAATGTGCTGCTCACAGATGTGGGTAGTACCAAAGTCGAGATTGTTAAGCGTGCGCGATCTGTCTTCGGTGCCAGCGCGAATTCGCGATTCCTTGGTGGCCATCCCATGTCGGGCAAGGAGCATTCCGGGATCGAGAACGCCGATCGCGCTTTGTTCTCAGGCTCAACGTGGATCTTTACAGTGGACGGAGAAAACGTCGGCGATCTGGCTCACGAGTACATCACGCTGATTGCGTCGCTCAACACGCATATCATTCATCTCTCCGCGGAGCAGCACGATCGCCTGGTGGCATGGACCAGTCACCTGCCGCAGATGCTCTCAACGGCCTTCGCTGCCACACTTCAGGACGAGGCGGAGTTGGAACAGAAAGCCCACGTCACACGAAAGCAGATGCAAGAGGTCGGTGGGCGCGCCCTGCGCGAGATGACCCGCATAGCCGCAAGCCCGTATTCCATGTGGCGCGATATCGCGTTGACCAACGCTGGAAATATTGAAGACGCGCTTCTAAAGCTGGAGCAGCGGCTAACCCACATCCGAGAAAATCTACGCACGCCCGAGCTGCGTGCAGAGTTCGAGCGCGCAGCACGATTTAAGAAGCCGGACTAACCACGGAGACACGGAGGCACGGAGAAAACCAAGCGGAAGTCGGTTTGCGGCGCTTGTGCTAACTATAGGGCTCAGAACGATCCTTGAAGTCACTTTGGCCGAACGAATCCGGTTTTCTCCGTGCCTCCGTGCCTCCGTGGTGAAAAGGCTTTTGATATTCTGCGGAATCCATGAACAAAGTTTTCGCAAACGCTGACGAGGCGATCTTCGACATCCAGGACGGAGCCACCGTGATGTTTGGCGGCTTCGGATTGTGTGGTATTCCAGAGAATTTGATTGCGGCGATGGTGCGCCGCGGGGTGAAGAACCTCACTACCATCAGCAATAACGTTGGCGTCGATCACTGGGGATTAGGGCTGCTGCTCGAGGCTGGTCAGATCAAGCGACATATTGGAACGTATGTTGGCGAGAACAAGTTTCTGGAAGACCTGGTTCTGACAAAGAAACTCGATCTCGAGCTCGTGCCGCAGGGAACGTTTGCCGAGCGCATCCGCGCGGGAGGCGCCGGCATTCCGGCTTTCTTCACTCCAACCGGAGTCGGAACAGTGGTTGCAGAAGGGAAGGAGACACGCGACTTCGATGGCCGGACTTATGTAATGGAGCGGGGACTCACCGCAGACTTCGCACTGATCAAGGCATGGAAGGGTGACAAGTGGGGAAACCTACTTTTTCGGAAGACCTCGCGTAACTTTTCTCCCATGATGGCGACTGCCGCCAAGGTGACGATTGTTGAAGTGGAAGAGTTGGTAGAGGTGGGCGAAATCGATCCTGACCAGGTGATGACGCCGAGCATTTACGTGAAGCGCATTTTCGAGGGAAAGGATTACGAGAAACGCATCGAGCGCAGAACGGTTCGGAAGAAGTAGAGACGCAGCATTGTGCGGGGTTGCCTAAACTGGCACTGTGCTTGGACAACGGCGCTGTCTTGGCGGGAGTTAAGTTGGGCAGGTTGCAGCACGGTGCGTTTCTACACGAAGAATCAACACTTGCCGCGCACGGTGACTAGCAGCACGACATTGAAGGCTACGCCGAGGGTAGTGAAAACGAATGTTGCAATCCACAAAGCGCGATCTGTCAGCGTGCGTGGGACGCGAATGCGAATTGCGAGCAGGACGAATTGGAGAACTAAAAGCAAGATTGCGGGACGCTGAAAGCGGCAATACAGTTCCACGGCAGGCAACAGCGTTAGAGAGAAAAAGAACAAGACCACAGCAACGGCAAGAAACAACAGGGTAGTCCCTTGTGAGTTGCGCATTGCATCGATTGTACTGAGGCCATAATTACCTGACATGAGCACAACTCCGAAATCGGACAAGAGCAAAGACGCCGAAAAACGTGAGCGCATCGTGCGTCGCATCGCCCGCGAACTGCGCGACGGGTTCTACGTGAACCTGGGAATCGGTATGCCGACACTGGTCGCGAACCACGTTCCTGCAGGCATGCAGGTAGTGCTGCAAAGCGAGAACGGCATGTTGGGCATTGGTCCGTATCCGCTCGAGGGTGAGGAGGATGCGGATCTAATCAATGCCGGCAAAGAAACTGTAACCGAAGTTCCCGGCACAGCTTATTTCTCCAGTGCAGATTCTTTCGCGATGATCCGCGGCGGTCATATTGACTTGAGCGTTCTTGGCGCGATGGAGGTCGACCAGGAAGGGAATATCGCCAACTGGATGATCCCCGGAAAGATGGTGAAGGGCATGGGCGGCGCAATGGATCTGGTCGCGAGCGCCCGTCGCGTTGTTGTCGCAATGGAGCACACCACGCGCGAAGGAGTGCCCAAGATCCTGCGAAAATGCACTTTGCCACTAACGGGACTGAAGGTGGTGGATACCATCGTTACGGAGATGGCCTATATGAAGGTGACCCCGACTGGGCTCGTGCTGGAGGAAATTGCTCCTGGACTCTCGCCTGAGGACGTTCAGAAGGCGACCGAAGCGAGGCTGCACGTTTGCCCCAACCTCAGGGAAATGCCCAGCTGAAGCTCCCTAAGATTCACTCCTAAGTACATGTACTTCAGGGCATTACCTGTACCTCAACTTATCCACAACTCGCTGTGTCCTCAAGTGTTTACGCACCTTAACGAGTCTTTACCCCACGTTACCGTAACCTCGGTCACCTTGTAAGAAGGCGCATCTAACCCCATAACAGGATCAGCAATCGGCTGCGGATCCCCTAAAGCTCGCCGGGTCAGGATTGACCATGATTCGCTGTCGCGCCAGATCGCTCCTTGTCTCCCTGGCGGTTCTTCTTGTGCCTAGCATCCTGCTGGCGGAGACTCCGGCACAACCGGCCACAAACGAGTCCGTATCTGCCTCGACGAATACAAGCTTCGACCCGGGTGTAGTTCCGACCTCGGCTGTCGCAACCAGCGAAAACTGCAACCGACTCGCCGACCTCGAAGAGCAATTCGAACACGGTTTTGCCGCGGGCAATTTTCAACGGATTCAGGGACCTGAGCAGCACACGCCGCTCGGAGTATCGGGAAAATTCCGGTTAGCAGTAGCGAATGTGTCGGATCCGTTTGCGATTGTCACTACTGCTCTCGATTCTGAATTCGGAGCCGCCACCGACGGTCACACCAAGCTGCGAACCGGAATGGCAGGATTCGGTCAGCGCTTTGGCGCATCCATGGCCGGACAGGCGACGAGCGAGATGTTTTCGACCTTCCTGATTTCCAGCATCTTTCATCAGGACCCGCATTATCACCGCGATCCCGCAGCTCCGACGCATACTCGTATCGGCAAAGCTCTGGCGTACGTTTTCGTCACACGCTCCGATTCGGGAAAACGCATGTTCAACTTCGCCGAGGTCCTCGGCACGACGTCTTCTTCTATCGTGGAAGGCACCTTTCATCCGGAGTGGGAGAAGGGCCCTGGCGCAGCCGCCGGCCGCATCGCGATCAGCATCGGCTCAGATGCCGCCTGGAACTTGATGACCGAGTTCCTACCGGACGTCGCTCGCCACCTGAATCCGCGCTGGATGCTACTGCGCCGACTCGCCGACCGCGCCTCCGAACAGAATTAATAACCTCGCAAGCCGCGGAAAAACATTTCATCCAGGTGGCAGAGATCCCTGCTCGTTCCCTGTTAATTTCTTGAATCTTCTCGGAAGTGGTAGTAACTCGTTTGTGGATTGTCGCTTAGGGAGAAATCCACAGAACTCGCTGTTAACTCCCTGGTTTTGAGCGAAATTCGCAAAATTTGGGCAGAATTCGATGGTTTTGAGATCAAAATGAAAATGTGCCCTGTTTTTCTCGCTGTTCTGCATGTGGTTTCTCCTCACGCAGAACTCTGATTGCTCTTCCACGCGCCAAGTTCACGGATTGCGAGGCTGTCTACTGGCGCAGCCAGTGCAGTACAGCGACGATCACAACGATTGGCAGAACGATAAGGGCGGCGGCGCAGACAAGGAGCAGAAGAAAGAACAGCCAGTCGCGCGCTACCAGGCCTTTGCGCGTTCCCCCGCGATAGCGCGTCAGCAGGTTGTAATTCATGCGGTTCGACTTCCACATCATGTCGAATAGATCGCCGACGACGGGAATGGTTCCGGTGAGGGTATCAATGCCGATGTTCGCCACCATCCGCATGATCGTCACCCTCGGCAGTCCGCGCTGCCACGCAGCAAACACAATCAGGAAAGAGAGCAGGCCGGAGATGATGTCGCCCAATCCCGGAACGAGTCCCACAATGGGATCGAGCCCAAAGCGGATCTTGGTTCCGGGGATATGAAAGATATCGTCCAAGACCCCGGCGAGGTGATCGAGCTGCTCGTCGGTGAGTCCCTTAGCGGGCACCCGTCGAGGAGGAAGGATTTCAGGCTCGATGCGAAACGTATTCACGGCTGATCCAATGGTAATTGCTATTCTCTTTGGATGCCGAAAGTAGTAAGAGCGCATGCATTGCTGGTGCTGATTACGCTCATCTGGGGAGCGACATTTGTCATCGTCAAGAGCGCCGTCGAGCAGGACGCGACGCCATTACTCTTCAATTTTGTCCGGATGACGCTGGCAGCGATAGCGCTGGGAATTCTTTTCCGTCGAGAGCTGAGACATATTTCACGGTCTGCGCTCATCGCCGGTTCACTGACAGGACTCTTTCTCTGGCTCGGCTATGAGTTCCAGACCACAGGCCTTCGCCTGACGACGGCCTCCAAGTCTGCGTTCATCACGGGCATCTCAGTGATACTGGTTCCGCTTTTGCTCATGCTTTTCTGGAGACGCAAAACCAGTATGTGGACAGCACTTGGCGTGCTGGCAGCATTCGCGGGGCTTTTTCTCCTTAGCGTTCCTGCAAGCGAAAGCGCACTCGGCAACTGGGCGAGTGTGAATCGCGGAGACGTACTTACCCTGGGATGCGCAGTCAGTTTTGCCTTTCATATCATCTTTCTAGGTAGGGCAAGCGAACGGCATCCGATCGCGCAGATAGGATTCCTCCAGATTGCAACCGCCGCTGTCCTGATGGGAATCACGGCACCATTGTTGGAGAAGCCCCACATCATCTGGTCGCCGCGCGTAGTTTGGGCAATTGTGCTTACGAGCTTGCTGGCGACGGCTGCGGCGTTCACCATTCAGGCATGGGCACAGCAGTTCGTGTCGCCTACACAAACCGCGCTCATTCTTTCCCTTGAGCCTGTCTTTGCGTGGATGACCTCTTATCTAGTTCTAGGGGAGCATCTCGGTCTTCGAGCGGGGATGGGTGCTGGTCTCATCCTTACGGGAGTGCTGATTTCGGAGTTGCTGGGCTCGAGTTCCCCAATCCGCGCGGCAGAAAAACCAGTAGAGACGCAGCATGCTGCGTCTCTACCGGAATCAAAAGTGTAGATCAGAATGTGAAGTGTGCCACGAGTTCCACCTGGCGCGGATCGTAAATCGCCTGCCCACCAGCGTTATTGCCGCTGGCGTTATTAAGTGGCAGTTGATAGGAGCCCCAGGTGTTCAGAGTATTTGTCGCGGTGTCCTGATATTGGCCGACCTTTGCGCCCGATGTACTTGGTGCGAGGAACATCGGTCCGAACTGTGTATTGATGTTCGGTCTGAACTGCGTGTGATTGAAGAGGTTGGTCGCCTGGGCGGCCAGACTGAGGTTATATCGCTCGCCGATCTTGAAGTTCTTCTCAAGCGTTAGATTCACGTTCCAACGGGAAGCGCTGCGAAAATCGTCGTAACTTGGCTGCGCATTTCCGTACCAGAAGTTATCCGCAACGATCTTGCCTGCAGCGGTGACGGTCCTTCCCGCGAAAGCATCTACGTTGTACTTGAGGAAGCAGCCGTTGCATGGCGTAATGGAACGCCCATCAGGCAAGGTCACAGTGGTCTTTCCGTCGTACCAATGCTGGAGTGCCTTGGGCACTTCGAGCGGCACTCCCGGCACTCGGTCGGGTAGATTGTTGAGCGGGTTGTTGATGCTGAGCGTGCCGCCGTTCTGACCTCCATTCGCGAGTGGCTCCACAAATCCACTCTGGGCAAGGAAGTTTCCTGCTACACGCCAGCCGCCGAGAAGCGTGTTGAGCACGCCTCCTTCTGTGTTCAAGAGTCTGCCGCGACCGACCGGCAGATCATACACCCAGTTCACCGCGAGGCGATGAGGCACATCGTTCGTGGAAATCTGGTTATTGAGGTGGAACTGCTCAGGGCGGACATAGGGATAGTAATTGTTCGTGCCATTGTTGGCGCCGTAGTCGCCGTATCCCTGATTGGTCTGGGCGTTGTACCGGCTGATAGCCATGAGTCTCGACCATGTGTAGTTCGCGCCCATCTGGAAGCCTGCGGCAAATCGGTGGGTGACACCCACCTGCAGGGCTTTGTAGTCGGAAGTTCCGTTAGAAAGATGAACGTTGTCGCCCTGCAGCGGATACGGGAACAGGGTTTCGACGCGAGTGAGCGAGCGGTTGCGAATATTACCTCCGCCGTACGCGATGAGAGGTCCGCTGGCGGTCACAGTACCGTTGGCGTTGTTGGTGCAGGTCTGCAAGTTCTGATAAGGATTGCAGACTGACTGAACTCCCGGGTTAATGCCCGTTGCAATATAGGCGTCTCTCCACGCTGAGAGCTGCGTCGGGTCAATTGCCTGGATGCTGTTCGTAGGTACAAAGGTTACTTCGAGATGGCGCCCGCGGGAGCCAAGGTAACCGGCCGACACCACCCAATTCGCGCCGAAGCTCTCTTCCCAAAACGCATTCCACTGCTCCACGTAGCCATTCTTGAAGTTTCTTGGGAAGCGTCGTTGTCCGCCATAGATCGCAGGACTGCTGGGATCCCCTCCCGGTCCGGCTACGACCGTATTCACCACAGCATTTGGATTCGAAGTATTGCTCGGATCGTTATAGAACTTGCCGACCACTACTCCTTGAGCGTTCGTGCCATAGGGCTGACCATTCACCGCGGTAGTGAAAGGCTGTGCGCCATAGAATCCAGGACCATCGTTGAATCCGGTGTTGGAAGGAATGTAAGTTATTCCGAAGCCGCCGCGCACGACCATTGACTGATTTAACTGGTAAGCAGCGCCCACGCGAGGACCAAAATTTTTGTAATCGGTCTCCCACATATGGCGGTCGTCGGTAGTGCGTCCGGGGAAGACGATTGCGCCCTGAGTTCCGAACAGCGGATCCTTTGCATTGAGATCGATTGTGCTCAAGCGATTAAATCGATCAGTTGGACCGGGTTGGACGTCCCAGCGGAGGCCAAGGTTTAGCGTTAGCTTGTCGGTCGCGCGCCAGTCGTTTTGCGAAAAGAGGGCATAGTATTTCTGCGCCAGAGCAAGACGGAGCGTGAAGCCCGGACTCACGGTGAGATTACCGGCACCCAGTGCTATGGAGGCGATACTGTAGCCCTGCGTTGTGGGATCCGTAGTTGAACCTGCGTTGCCTCCGGTCGAAGTGACCTGCTGTCGCGTCAAGCTGTCTGAGGTGACGATCGAGACTGAATTGTCCACGTCAATGTAGTTGGATAGCAGCACGCGATACGTTCCGCCAAACTTATGCGTCCAGCGTCCACGACTCCATGTGAGGCTTCCATTGGCGTCGGTATTGGTCTGTCGCTCGTGCTTGTGCAGTGAAGAAGTATTGTTCAGTGGGTTAATTTTGCCGCTGATATTGAAATTGGGTGGTACACCGGGAATCACGTTCAGCTTCGACACCAGAGGTGAGATTCCGAATTGACCGTAGTCATATCCAGGAAATTCATCGGACGCATTATCGGCTTCGATTCTGTTCATGCCCACGCGCGCATCAAGAACCAATTTGGGAGAGATGACAAAGGTGTCCCCGAGCGCTGTGTACCAGTTATTGTCCTCCTGCTGATTTCCGACAAATTCATTCGGAACGTGGTACTGATTATCGGGACCATACGAACGAGGTGTCTGAATGGTTCCTTTCTGCAAACCATAGGTTCCGTATAGGTAGTGCTTTCCAAGGTGATGATCCAGACGTGTATTCGCTACGTCCTTTACGAAGGGCTGGTTAGCCTGGAAGAAGAAATTATTTGTGTTCAGAATAGGATCGTCAGGAGCGCGGTTAGCTTTGGGATAGGCGTTGATGATCGCCATGCCAAACGGATCGAGCTGTGCGCTGCCTGCGGGAGAGGTCCTCAGATCGCATGGAAGTTGAGTACGGGTAAATGCTGTGCTTCCCGCCGCCGGTGGTGCGACCTTAAGAAAGGGATCGAAAATCTTGAGAAGCAGCGGTGACCCGGTACCCGTCTTTGCTACTGCCGTGTTGCAGAAATTACCGAGTCGTTCCTGATCTGTCGGCACCGTTCTGGTGTATTGCAGCGCGCGGTGAAACCGCAGCCCTTCATAGCTGACGAAGAAAAATGTCTTGTCTTTGAAAACCGGCCCCCCCACCGCACCGCTGAAGCTATTGGATTTGAACGATGCTCTGGGCAGACCTTGGAAGTTATTGAGAAACGTGTTGGCATTAAGGGCGTCATTGCGCATGCGATAACCGCCGGAGCCATGAAATTGATTCGTGCCGCTCTTAGTCGTGAAGACGACAACGCCTTGCGCGCGTCCGTACTCCGCCGAGTAGTTATTGGTGATAGTGCGCACTTCCTGCAGGGCGTCCATGTTGGGAAGAACAGCCGTTTCGTTCCACGCTGAGCCCTGGATGCTTACGCCATCAAGCTGAATGTCATTGGAAAATGCCGCCCCGCCTGCGATGCCTACGGCTGAGGCCTGGCGCCGACCGTCGATCCCGATTCCGAAAGACGTCGTGCTTTGGGTATCGCCAAATGGTCCGCGTGGTACTACGCCGGCCTGGAGCGCGGCATAGTTGAACGCGTTATGAGTCAAGTTGGGAATTGCGTCGATCGTGATCCGATCGGTGATGCCCTGTACCGTCGCGTTGCTGGTTTGAAGCTCGACAGCATCAGAGCTCACGCGAACCGTTTCAACGTTCGATCCCATCTTCAACGCAATAGCGAGCTTCACCGTCTGACCGGTGGTCACCGAGATGTTCGTGGCGCTGTATTTCGCAAAGCCAGTGCCGGCCGGCTCCACGTTCACCGTGTATGTGCCCGGTGCAAGATAAGGAACAGTAAAGGTTCCTGAGGAGTCTGAGACGGTCGTTGTGGGCACATTCGTTTCCTGACTGACGACCACTACGTTGGCACCCGGAACAACGGCTCCGCTGGGATCAGTCACGGTTCCCAGAATGGTTCCGGACTTGATCTGCCCGAATGCTACCGCGCAGCAGAGCATACTAAAGATGAACAGCCCAAATAGTTTTTTGGTGCTATGCGTTGCGATTGCCTGGATCGCCGGCATTGTGATTCCTCCTCCACTTCCTGGTGGAACGTTCTTACGAAGACTGACGCAGGGGCCTGTTTTTTGAAATAAAACGCCAAACACTGCAGGGGAGTAATTTTTTGTGGCCGAGACGTTATACGAAGACGATGCGCGAATTCAATCCCAAAAATATCCGTTTCGAGATGCAAAACGCTTCGGATAGATAGGCTTACCGAAACACAAGGTGCGCTACGCGGGACTCGAGGTTCCAATAGATCATCGCGAGGGCCGTAAGGTCGAAGGCGGTGTGTGCGCACATCAGCATGAAAATGCGGCGAGTGCGCGCGTAAATCGTGCCGAGAACGAGCCCGACGATCATGGCCTGCCCGGCTCCGATGACACCTTGATTAGCAAGGTGTCCAACCGCAAACCATAGAGACGTGAGGATCACAATCGCGGTCTTTCCGATAGCCCTGGTGCCGAGCAGCTTTTCCAGACGCTCGAACATGAATCCGCGGTAGATGGTTTCTTCTCCGAAGCCGGCGGCAAACATCATCCATACTGCGCCGGGAAGCGCGGCTCTGTTGCCCGCCAGATAGTGGTATGCATGATTGATCGGATCGGCGCCGAACAGCGGCAGGACGATTGCCTTCAGCAGGAACTTCAACGAAAAGCCGAAAGCGATGCCCACGACAGCGGCACCAATCCAGCTGCTGGGCCGCACGTATCCAATCTCGCGCCAAGGGGTTCGCGACAACCGCATCCACAGCAGTATTAACAACGCGCCGACTGGCAGCATCACGTTGCCGAATGAAATATTGCCGGTGAGGAGAATGGCAAGAATCGCCAGAATTCCAAGCGGCCCGAACCCTCGCAACTCCGCGGCCAAACCACCTTCTGGTGGCTGCTCGGCCGGCAGTTGTGCAGGCTGAAGAACGCGCTCCGAAAGCTGTGGCCAGTCTCCTGTCATGATGCACTCCGCGAAGCAGGGAGTGTTAACCCGACGATTGCTTGCTTGCCCTGAACTATAGATGACTACGAACGCAGCCCAAGGGCAGTTCCCATGAACCCGTATCAATGGATTTTGAGCAAGTGTGGGCCGGTCCCACATTCCCCAACCTATAATCGCGACGATGGCGAGCACTTCTTCATCCCGTCCGTCAGAACAGTTCGCACTTCGCCTGGACCGGCAGGATCCTTATCTTCGCGTTCTTTGCGTGAATGTATATGTCCGCGATCAAGATCGAAGTTTGCGTTTCTATGTGGATCAGCTTAAATTCCGCCTCGTGGTCGATCAAAGCTATGAATCAGGAGATCGCTGGGTAGCAGTTGCTCCGCCGGACGGCGCGACCATTCTTGCCCTTTACGCTCCCAAGCCAGGCTCGAAGGAGCACAAGCTTATCGGACGCTCGCGAGACGTGGTGTTCGTCACCGAGGATGTCATTGCCAAGTTCCATGAATGGACCGAGAGCGGCGTCCACTTTTACCATCCGCCGCAGACCACTCTTTGGGGCGGCATTTTCACCCGCTTCGACGATCCCGACGGCAACTCCTTCGCACTCGTAGGCAAGGACGACTTCGTTCGCGAGATCGAAGCCGAGCGCCGCGCGGCCGCAGAGAAGCTGGAGGCGGAACGCCGCGCAGCCCAGGAACTCGAAATCGCAAAGCAAGTGCAGGCGAGGCTATTTCCGCAGAGTCGTCCGCCGCTGCAAACGCTGGACTATGCGGGAGTATGCGTGCAAGCGCGTCAAGTTGGAGGAGACTACTACGATTTCATCCACCTCGGCCACGAGCGCGTGGGGATCATCATCGGCGACATCTCCGGAAAAGGCATAGCAGGCGCGCTGTTGATGGCGAACTTTCAGGCCAACCTGCGTAGTCAGAGTCCGATCGCCTTGGATCAGCCGGAACGATTTCTGCGATCGGTGAATGAGCTCTTTTACAAGAACACCACCGACAGCGCCTATGCCACGCTCTTCTTTGCCGAATATGACGACAGTCTCCGCCGGTTGCGGTACGCCAATTGCGGGCACTACTCTGCGCTCCTACTCAGAGGGGATCACACTTTGGAGCGGCTAGACTCGACGTGCACAGTGCTGGGACTCTTCCCGGAATGGGAGTGCTCGATTGAGGAGCGGCTGCTGTGCTCCGGCGACACACTTCTGCTATACACCGATGGAATCACAGAGTCATCAAACGAAGCAGACGAGGAGTTCGGAGAGGAGCGTCTGATTGAAGCCTTGCGGCGGCACAGCGAGCTGCCGGCAGAGCGTATGCTCACTGCCATCGTCGACGAGGTTCGGCAGTTTAACGCCCACGAACAACAGGATGATCTAACGTTAATCGTGGCGAAGTGCATTGCAGATTAGACTTGGACTATCGGTGTTAACATCGTTCATCCCTTGTATCTTCACTCTGAATACTCGATTGAGCCGAGAGTTTGCTTTAACCGAGCGCGTGAAACTGGAAGGCATCGCGCAGGCGTTCAATGCGCTCAATCACCGGAATAATCTGATCCCCATCGCTACCTGGAGCACGGGCGCTTACCCGGCGAATCCGAATGCTTCGTTCGGACAGCCCACAGCTGTTGGCGATCCGCGCAGCGTGCAATTAGCGGCGCGAATTACGTTTTAGAGCAAGAGGAGTTAAGTAATCGTGATTGTCCTGGCCGCACTTGCGGTCCTGCATTTTTGTATCGCCCTCAGCCGACGCGCCTTATCGCGAGCCACAAATCGCCAGCTCGTCCAAGCTGGTGGCGCTTACGTTCGGTTCTGCCAACTCCATATATGTCCAGACTTCGACCAATCAGGGAGAGAGTTTTTCCGCGCCGGTCAAAGTTAGTCAGATGAACGTTCTGCCACTTAGCCGGCACCGCGGACCGCATATCGCGATCTCGGAATCCACACTTATCGTCACCGCGGTTGCAGGAAATGCGGAGGCTACTGGAAGCCATGCGCACGGTCTTGCCTCCGATGGCGATCTCTACGCCTGGCGTTCGACAGACGGAGGAAAATCCTGGTCTAAGGGAGCCCGGATCAACGAGGTTGCAGCCTCAGCGAGAGAAGGGCTCCACGCGCTTGCCGCAGATGGAGGTGGCAATATCTTTGCCGTGTGGCTCGACTTGCGCGATGGCGGTACCGAGCTTTACGGATCTCTTTCGCGCGACTCGGGAGCGACGTGGTCTGCAAATGTTCCGGTCTACAAGTCTCCGGACGGACACATCTGTGAGTGTTGCCATCCATCCGCCGCTTATTCGAATGACGGCACGCTTGATGTGATGTGGAGAAACTGTCTCGGAGGATCTCGTGACTTGTACATTGCTCACTCGCGCGATGGAAGGACCTTTGGCCAGCCTGAGAAGCTCGGCCTCGGTACCTGGAAGATGGATGCGTGCCCGATGGACGGAGGCGGGCTAACGCACAGCAAGGGCAAAGCCATCACTGCCTGGCGCCGTGAAGCCGACCTCTTTCTAGCTGAACCGGGAAAGGCAGAAACAAAAATCGGCCGGGGACGGGACATCGCTGTGGCCGCAAACATGGACAAGGTCTACGCGCTCTGGATTGAGGACAGCCAACTTAAACTTTGGGTCAACGGAAAGACTGAAATTCTGGCGGAATCAGCTGCGTTCCCCAGCGTGAAAACGCTCCCGGGCGGAGGCGCTGTTGCTGCGTGGGAACAAGACGGGGAATCTCAATCCAGCGGTTGCCATGAAGGTCGTTGTTCCGGCTATCATCTAGCCGCCCGCGAGACCGGGAAGCTTATCTTCCAGCATCGAAAAGCGCGAATCAGCAGCCTAAGGAGGGCCTCGCCTTGTCAGGCTCATCTTAGCGTTTTTCTACCGATTAAAGCAGAAAGCCCTCCGGCGGCGCTCGTCCTTGAGTGCAAGGGTCACGCGGCTGGAGGGCACGTCCGTAAGACCGGGCTGGCCGAGTCCCCACGGTTTGTCCATGACCGGAAATATCTTGCAGTCGCGCGGTGAGACGTTTGCGCGCCAAGAAACGCCTGCTGCCCACACATAGCCGTCAACTTGTGCCATAGGCACTGTTGTTGCACCGAGTGCAGATTACTGAGTGCGTGTATGTCGAGTTCTGTTTCGGGAGGTTTGAATGAAAGCGATCCAGCTTAATTCACTGGTGTTCGCGGAACAGCGAATTTATCAGTGAATCTAACAGTGAATTTTTTCTCGAAAGGGTGGCGAGCAACGGACGAATCCGCGCAACCGCCTGCCGCGCCACGGATTAGATGAAATTCCCATTCTGGTCCGCCACCCGGAACAGTGAATAACAGTGAATAAGCAGTGAACTCTGCAATTCGCAATCCGTTGCTCGCCTCGACAACGATCTTGTCGTCTCCATCCGTCTCATCAGACTCTCTCCTCGAGAATTGACCGATTTCTGTTGATTTTCAATCGTGGCACCAGCGAAAGTAGATAGTTGGAGAATATAGAGCGAACATCGCCGACTAACCATACCACGAACCCATTCGCTTGCGAAGCAAAAAAGAGTTCCTCGCGAGATGCAATTTATTTCTTACTTGCGCTCGGCCGAACTTCGCGGTAGCAGGAAATCAAGAGCTGAATTAGACCAGGACCCAAGGAGCGATCGTTAGATGGCAGGGAACTTTTTGCCTTCTCGCGGCATTACCAGTGTTGTGGATGAACGCAACCGGAAATCGTGCAAGATGCGAGGCTGGCGTTCGTTCTAGACTCGAGGCGATCAGCGATTGGCGATGAATCGTACGTCTGACACTAGCGCGGAGAGGCCGGCGACTGCGGGCAGCGATGAGCTGTTGATGCTCGCGTTTTGCCGGGGCTCGAAAGAGGCTTTCGCCGAATTGTTCTCGCGTTACCAGCAACCGCTGTTTGGATTCTTTCGGCGGCGTCTTGCCGATTCGGCGCAGGCGGAGGAGTTGACGCAAGAAACCTTCCTGGCTGTACTTCGCGCTTCGGCCCGTTATGAACCCTCCGCGTTGTTCCGAACCTATCTTTATGCGATTGCTCTGAAGATCTTACGCGCCTATCGCCGCAAGGCAGCCTTCCGCGCCACGTTCCTGGGAGTGGCTGGATCGCGCGAGCCGGTTTCGGAACCTGCCACTCATGCTGAGGTTTTTCTGCGGGAGGCGGTCGGAAAGCTGGAGCGCCTCGATCGGGAGGTTCTGTTGTTGCGTGAGTTCGAGCAGCTAAGCTACGCGGAAATTGCGGAGGTTTTGCGTTTGCCGGTGAACACGGTTCGATCGCGCCTGTTTCGTGCGCGTATGGCTCTGCGCGATCTGCTGGCTGCGCCTGTTCCCAAATCGGCCTCAGAGATGACGCCGTCGGAGGAGCGTGTATGAACATTGCCGTACAGCATATGGGCCCCGAAGAGCTGATGGCGCTTCTCGACGGCGAACTCCCGGCGGCGAACGCCCAAGCCGTCTCTATGCACATTGAGGACTGTGCTGAATGCGCCAAGATCGCTGACCAACTGCGCCGCGCCTCGCAGTCGCTTTCCGCGTGGAAAGTCCCCGCCATTCCGGCGAAGCTGGAGGAATCCGTTGTGGAGCTTGCAGCCAAAGCTGGCTCCGAGCTCAAAATCAGAAAACCAAAGCTTCTTATTCGTGCAAGTTTCTGGAGCTGGAAGCAGTGGGCAGGCTTAAGTGCCGGCGCAGTCTCGGCCCTTTTGTTTGTGGCGGCGGTGCTTACGCCGAACCTGATGCGTACTCAGTATGCATTGGAAAGGCGACAAGTAATGCCTTACGTGACCGCCCAGCTGCCGAATAGCGAGGGTGGGGGTGGAGGGGGTGGCGACCGAGATAAGCTCCAAGTGAAAGACGGGTCCCTCGAGGCCCCGATCGCTCAACCACAGGTTCGCAACGGGCATCCACAAGTTCTCGAACAGCAGGTCCCTGCTCCCATGATTGCGCGAACCGTGTCGCTGTCGATCATGACGAACGACTTCTCCGGTTCGCGCTTGTCGCTGGATGGCATACTTGTCCGGTATCACGGATACTCGGCGCAGCTGAGCGTCAGCACCACTGAGAACACTCCGCGCAGTCTACAGGCTTCTCTGCGGATTCCTGCGTCGGTCCTTTCTTCTGCTGTTATCGACCTCAAGACGCTTGGCCGCGTTGAAAGGGAATCACAATCGGGTGAAGAAGTCACCCAGCAACATACAGACCTGGTTGCTCGCTTGAAAAACTCTCGCGAAACGGAGCAGCGTCTGCGCGAGATACTGCAGCAGCGCACGGGAAAGATCACCGATGTCCTGAAAGTGGAGGAAGAGATCGCGCGCGTCCGCGGCGAGATTGAGGAGATGGAGGGCGAGCAGAAGGCGCTCGAGCATCGCGTAGACTTCGCCACTGTCGAGCTGCAGCTTGGGGAAGAGTACAAAGCTCAGCTCAATCCGCCGGCAGCTTCGGTCTCCACGCGCATTCATAACGCCTTCGTAGCCGGCTACCAAAACGTCACGGAGACGCTACTAGGGATTCTTCTGTTCTTCGCAGAGTATGCTCCGGCGCTGTTGATATGGCTGGCGATCCTCGCGTTTCCAGTTGTTTTGATTTGGCGGCGATACAGAAGGATGAGTGCGGCCGTCTAGAATGCAGCTAGAGTAGAGTTCGACATCTTATTCCCCGACTGTCGACGGATCCACTCCGGCAAGAGTGGGGCCCCGGCGAAATCCCCAAGTTTTCCACACAACCAGAGTCTCTGCTTCGGCATCGCACGGGTCGCCACTTCGTCTAAGCGTGCAGTGTGCATGCGGCCCGAATTCCTGACGGCGAATGGCAAAGCCAACAGTCATTTCTGAAAAATCGGGGGACCTCATCCTTCTCCTGCTCAACACTCATTCGCCATTTCTGGTCGGATTTCTTCGGACAAACGGTTACGCTGCCTCCGAAGCTCATTCACCCGACCATTTGGTCACGCTGTGCCTGAATAATCCGGCGACTGCGGCAATCGTAGATGTATGCCAGCTTGCAGAAATCGAAGGCTGGTCGGTCGCGCAGTCGATCAAGATGGTCAAACCATCGCTATCAGTAATTCTGCTTTGTCACGGCGCGATTCCCGAAAAAGTTGAGCTTCCCACGGCAGTGGACGCACTGGTAAGTGACTCAGATTTGCAGGGATTGCTGATGGTCTTAGACAAACACACCGCAAGAAAAAAGAGCCGTATACAGCTAAACGCCGGGGACTGAACGGGCCTCAGTTAGGCATTGGGGGCGAGAATCCGCTTAAGATCCCCTGCCCCAGTGCCTTCTCGGCCAGGTTCACCCCGGAAGAAAACTGTTAGCCGGCCCTTGCAGCAGGTGCGTATCGATGGCTGCAAGGTCAAATTCTTTGTCGCTGTGCTCTCGCTCGATGGAAACGTCAAAGGCGGACCTGAGACCAGGCGAATAAGAGCAAGGGTCTCCGCGTAGGTCGCAAGCGACGCGGCGCCGTAGTTTGAACCACTATGGGTTAGTCCTTCTGGAGCATGACTTCCGTGGACTTGATCACCACGGTCACTCTGTCGCCCTTCTTCAACTTCAACTCTTCCGCACTGCGGCGAGTAATCACGCTCTCGACAATATGCTCACCAACGCGAACGGCGATATGCGCCATCACGCCTCCGAGCTGGATTTCTTCGATGACTCCAGGAAGTTGGTTCCGTGCGGAAAGCGGCATGAGGGTTGTCCTGATCGTCGATTTTGACAGCGGATACAATGTTACAGATGAAATCGTATATTGTCGTTATCTCGGCATTGCTGTGCGCGTCTGCTTATGCACAGAGTGTAGAGGTCTCCTACCAGCAAAAACATGCGACCGTGCAGTTACGCGAGATGGCGCACACGAACGTTTTGGCGAAGGGACACGATAACGTCTCGCACACTTTTTCCTGTGTTCCTATGAAGACCGTTCTGGCGACGGTACAGGCGCCGAACGGCGACAACCTGCGTGGAGCGGGAGTTTCGCTCGTGCTGCTTGCCAGCGCGAAAGACAACTACCACGCTGCGTTTACGCTCGCCGAACTCGACGAGAGTATTGGCGACAAACCTGTCTTTGTCTGCGACAAGCAGGATGGGGAAGCGCTGAGTGCGTCTGACGGTCCCGTTCGTCTCGTGGTCCCATCCGACAAACGTCCGGCTCGATGGGTGCGCATGCTCACAAGTCTGGAGATCCAGCGTCCGCAGACGTAGGCAAGCCTACCGTCCGTTTGGTTTCATGGACTGGTGCGCAGATTTTCGCAATGCGGCCATTTTTGCGCAAACTCATCGGCGCTTGCCGCTTCAGCGCGTTGCGAAAAGAGTCGCTTGAGCAGCGCTTCGTGAAGTCCTGATCGCGGTCGGCGCAACAATCCGAAATCACGACGAGTTGGTAGTCTGGCATCACACGCCTCGAGCACGTTGAGAGAATGACGCCACTGGTCGCAATTCCGAACAAGGCCGTTGTCGATAATGCTCTCCTTCTGTACGTGTTCGGAGTACGCGGCTGATCGTATACACAGGATCGATCGTAGATGCATGAATTGTCACTATGTGCTTGCGCGCGACAACCGCAAGAGACGGGTTTGACCCCTTTACTCGTCCTCGGCGACAATCCTGGTTCGGTCACGAAGACTCAGGAGCGACCATGACTCATGACGCGGCCGTTTTGAAAGCCCGCGACTCTGCCAGTCGCGTGTTGGCGCCATCCGCAGCGCAAAACGATAAGGCGGGGCGATTCTCTACCGAGGCTATCGCGTCGCTGGGTGAGTCCGGACTGCTTGGGCTGATGCTGCCCGCTAATGTTGGCGGTCTAGGATTAGGTCCCCACACGTTTGCGGCTGTTATCGCCACGCTCGCCGAGGCAGATGCTTCGGTCGCCATGGTGTATCTCATGCACATTCTCGGCGCGGCGGCGATCTCGGCAGCGCGTCCAGGCGCGACTCGGGCAGTCACGCCCATATTGCAAGCGATCTCTGCAGGTCGCCACTTATCCACTCTGGCATTCAGTGAAGCCGGCTCGCGCAGCCATTTCTGGGCGCCGATATCGCGGGCACGGCGGAATGGTGACGGCGTACACATAAGCGCGAAGAAATCGTGGGTGACCAGCGCGGGGCAAGCGCAGAGCTATGTCGTTTCTGCGCTTGCTCCTGAAGGCGCTGGACCTACCGATTCGACTCTTTACTTTGTTGGAGCGGGGACACGCGGCCTTTCAGTTGCCGGCCCCTGGGATGGTTTAGGACTTCGCGCCAACGCCTCGGCGCCGATTGCGCTGGACGATTGCGAGGTTCCATCCGATTTTCAGCTTACGGATGACGGCGCGGGCTTTCCGACCATGATGAACGTGGTGCTCCCGCTGTTCAATTTGGGATCAGCAGCCGTGGCTTTGGGATTGTGTCGAGCGGCAGTCGCCGGGACTACGTCGCACCTCAAGAGCGCAAAATTCGAGCATCTCGGCCGGAGCCTCGGCGAGAGTCTGCCTACGCTGCGCGCGCAACTCGCGACGATGCAGATTGACACCGACGGGCTGTCGGCGCGCATCGACGATTTGATCGAGCATCTTGAAAAGCCGCGCGAGACGACCATGCTGCGCGTGCTCGAGAGCAAAGCCGCTGCAGGCGAGGTCGCTATCAGCGTTACCTCAGCAGCAATGCGGGTTTGCGGCGGGGCTGCGTTCTCAAAGCATTTGGGCATCGAGCGCCTCTTCCGCGACGCGCACGCGGGCGCTGTTATGGCGCCAACGGTCGACGTTCTGCGCGAGTTCATCGGGAAATCCCTTTTGGGAATGCCGCTCTTCTGAGACACGCCTGCGGAGACGAAGAGAGTGTTTTGTGAAACGCAGATGAAGAAAACGTGGAGGGCCTAATGAGCAAAACAATCTGGGTCGGCGCTGTTGCATACAATCCGAAAGTGGTTTCGATCTGGGAAGGGATGCGGCGCTACTTTCACGAGGAAGCGCATCTTCCCGTTGAGGTCGTGCTATTTCAGAGCTACGAGGCGCAGGTCCTCGCGCTCCTTGCCCAACCGGGCGAGGCTGTGCCGCGTATCGATATCGCCTGGAACACAAACCTTGCCTACCTGCAGGCTGATGAGTGGAGCGGCCACGCCTGTCGCGCGATCGCCATGCGCGACACCGATCTCGGCTGGATGACCAAGATCGTCGCGGTCACGGGAGGACCCATTTCTACGCTCGCCGATCTGAAAAATCGGACGCTCGCGCTTGGCAGTCGAGACAGCGGACACGCTGCGATTCTTCCCGTTCACTTTTTGGAACAGCAAGGCATGCGCGAGGGAAGGGATTACCGGGCGCTGCGCTTCGACAGCGACGTAGGTAAACATGGCGATACCGGGACCAGCGAAGTAGAAGTGGTGCGCGCCGTCCTTGACGGACGAGCCGACGCCGGCGCTATCGGCAGCCCATTCTGGAACACTGTGCGTAACGACCGCCTGGTGCCCGAAGGCGGCCTTCGTGAGCTATGGTCCTCTCCGGCATACAACCATTGCATGTTCACGGCGAGGCCTGACCTCGACGCAGATCGGGAACGCCGGTTTGTCGAAGCGCTCTCAGCCATGAGCTACGAAAACCCGGTTCATCGCTCCATTCTCGACGCCGAAGGGCTGCAGCGTTGGCTAACGCCTCACCTCGATGGTTACGCTGCCTTGCGGCAAGCCGCGGCGCAGCAGGGATTCTTTCAGCAGGCCTTTGCTAAGTCGGCGTGAGTGACTGAGGCAATCTGGTTTCACAGGCTGCGAAAAATTGACATGCTCGGTGTTTTCGGACCAGCTGAAGCTTGAGACAATGGCGCCCTCGGGGAACGAGGGAGTCATGAAGCAAACGCGATTCACCAAGAGCAGATGGTCACGATCCTCCGACAGGCCGACGACAAGAGGAGGAGACTGTCGTGAATCAGAAACAGTTGCGAACGACGCTCGCACATCCCACGCCGGAGCTCCCGGTTGAGGACGTGGAGCGGGCTCAGCAGCATTATCGCGATGCGCTCGGCTTCGAGATTGGTTGGTTATATCCAGGAGGCGATATCGGTGCCGTCTCGCGTGATAACGTCGCGATTTTCTTTCGCAGGAGAGGCCGCCCATTCGAACCTGCTGTTCACTGGGTATTTGCGGCGGACATTGACGCGACTTACGAGGAATTGCACTCGCGGGGCGCACGAATCGTTGAACCCCTCGAGAAGAAGCCTTGGGGTATCCGCCAGTTCACCGTGGAAGATATCGATGGAAACCGCTTCTATTTTCACTGCGACTGACGGACTACGGCCGCTCTACGAGCACCCTTAAGGTCCGAAGCCAACCGCGTAGACAACGTTCATGCACAGTTAAAAATCCTCGCCAGCTTGTTCGTGTGTTCGCCTTCACGGTCGAAGGCACGTCGGACGGCTGCGAAGGACTCGGAAAGAGGAAAGATGTCGCGCGTCACCAGCAGATCGGCATCTTCCGCGCCCACTGGATGCCAATACACGCCGTCAGCGGTAATCGTAACTTCCGGTACTAGATCGGCTCGAGTGACGGCGACACCGTCGCTGGCAGCACCACGCAACGCGATACGGCGTATGACTCGGTCTTCTGCCGCAATCTTCTCTTCGTCGAGCAACTGACGAAACTCCTCGGCCTCGGCATCGGTCGAAACGGTTGCAGCCAATCGCACTCGAAATCCCTGCGCACGGGCGTACTGAATACCTTCGCGTGCTCGCGCCCATGTTCCGGGCCCACGATGGAGGTCGTGCCGGCCTGGCGTCGCACTGTCCAAGCTGATTTGCAGGACAATTCGCTCGCGGGGCAGCGCTCGCAAGCTTTCGATGCGTCGTCCGGCAAAGAGCATTCCGTTGGTCAGGACTGTGGTCGGGGCGGCTGCAGAGCAAGAAAGCAGAATGTCGCCGATATCTTCCAGGAGAAACGGCTCGCCTCCGGTTACGAAGATTTCTTTGACGCCGAGCTCCGCCGCTTCGCGAGTGATCCGCTGTATGCGTGCCAGCCCTAGTTCCCGTCGCGGCGCTGTGGGCGAGGAACGCACGCAGCAGTAGTCGCAATGCAGGTTACAGTCGAAGTTCGTATAGAGCCAAAGGCGTGAGCCCACCGGCCGATTGTCTTCGGCAGGCACCGGAACAGTTCCATAACGGAACACCCACCGCGTCCGCCCATTTTCGACTGTGGTCTCCAGCAGTGGGTTTCCGGTAAACCGGCTCCACGTTTCCAGCTCAGGTCCAATACTCTCTTCGTCACCGACAACCGCGATTAAATCACCCGGGCGGCTGCGATGCAGCGCAGCGATCAACTCCATTAGCAGACCAGACGCAAAGGTCTTTCGCCCAACATCGAGATCGATCGCAGCCTTCACCGGATCGCGGACGCTTTACAGAAAAGCCACATCACTTCGTTTGACCCGCACACCGTCTGTTACTGTGCGTTGATCCACTTGTCCGAGCCCGCCACTTTCACTGCTAAGTTAGAAATGAAGATGTGCAGGGGCTTGCCATCGGCGGTACCGCGGTGCTCCGTTGAGATCAGCACAGGACCTGCCTTTTTGTAGCCTGCCCAGGTTGCAGTCACCAGGCTCGGTTTCCTGGGCCCGCCACGGTGATAGACCATTTGTACGACGCGGTTATCTTTGCCGACGTAGAGGTCCCATGTATCCCCGGGCGTGTAACCACCAGCTTCCGAGGGATACTTCACCACCACGAGCCTGGCTGAGCCCGCGCCGACAGGCAGTTTTTTCATACCTTCATCGGTCACGGTGGCGCTGGTGTCCCAGAAAGCATGGAACGGGAAGATAAGCCAGTAGTTATCGTTAATGAAAGCCGGATCAACTTCGTTTTTCACGGAGTCGGGTTGGCTGCTAAGGTCGGTGCGCACGTAGGTAGCCTTGACCGGCTTACCGTCCTTATCCTTCCCCTCGTAAGAAACCTTGTTGGTCTTGGGCTCCCACTCCCATGTGTGAGCAAGTTTGAACACTCCGGGGATCTCCCCGTTCCAGGTGTAGCGGATCGCATCGACTTGATTCCACGAATCGATGCCATAAGTTTTGGCGATCTGCTCGAGAATTGGCGCGCGCTGTTGCGCCCAGGAGTTTGAAGCAAGGAATACCACGCCAACAAATAGGAAACGGATCATCGTTGAACGGCCCAGCTTTTTCATGGAGATCCTCCTCAATCAATGAAACAAATGTCGCTTGGATGACGCACAAGGGTTCCTGGATACAACAATTACAGTTCGTGCAGTCGGCTTCACTCTACTTGGCTCGCCCGCATTGTAATGTGGCTGATCGTGTCATCCGGCGCAAAGCGAGAATTGCGCCGGCCGCTGCCAGGCATCCGTATTCCAGCAGCATTACCCAACCAGGAAGCGCTCCCCATGGACGCCCAAGTGTGCGGAAGTGCCACATTATATATGTCGGGAAAATGCTCACAGTCCAGAGGATGATCAGCAACGTTGAGGCCGACGTCACAAATGGTAACAGCCACAGAAGATACCAGGGGAATACGACGGGTGCGCACAAAAGGGAAGCTGCCATTGGCCAGGCAAATGTCTCCGGAGACCACTCGGTCGCTGCACTTCTCAGCCAGATTGCAGTCACTAGTCCCACGAGAACAGCCAGCGCAGCTAACAACTGCGGAGGCGCCACGCGATCGAGTGCCGCAAACACCGGACCATTAAAGCGGAAACCCTGCACATATGCGCCAAGCGAGCCGATCGGAATCCGCCCGTGATCAAGAAATGGAACGTACAGGAGAGCGACCACGGCTGCCGCCAGCGCAGCGTCGCGAATGCGAACCCGCTTCCAGTAAAGGGGCAAGAGTACGACCGGAAGAAATTTCACTGCAACAGCTAGCCCAAATGCGACGGCCGCAGTCGCGCGCCATCGACGCACCAGCGCAGCGCCGGAAACAAGCAGCAATAGCGCGCCAACAATGTCGATGTGCCCGCTTCCCGCCACTTCAATGGCCAACAACGGGTTCCAGGCGAACGCCAGGACCAGGTGCGCTCCCTGCTTACCACGCAGTAGATCGAGCAACACCAAAACAATCGCGAGCTCGCAAAGCACAAATGCCACTTTCAGTGCAAAGGTGGACTCCTGAATGGAGGTAACTGCGCGAAAAAAAAGCTGCGCTCCCGCCGGATATGGGCTTGGGAGATCCGGGTTGTTCAAGTTGCGGGTTTCCGGGGTATGCAGTCCCTTAACGGCAGGATCGCTGGGAACGACAATATAGGGGTTGTAGCCGAGCCTCTGCAGGCGGCCATCCCAAACATATCGATGGACATCATCATCAGCGCCCGGGGGCACCCGAAGAAACTCAATGTGCCAAACAGCAGCCAGCACGAGCCCAATGACGACAACGCGTCGGGAAAATCTTGGCGACGCGAAAAACTCACGAATCGCTAACAGGTACGCAATGCCCGCAAGCGTCAAAGACGCCATGAAGTACGGCCCGCCCCTGTCGCCGAAGTTGCGTGAGCAGATCGTTAACGCGACGCACAACATGACGCCGAGGACGTACACCCTCCACTCGGAGGCGACCTTCACAGTTCTCCCGTGCCCGTCCGCAAATGCGCGACCGCAAGCTCCCACTCTTTAAGCCACCCCGCCGTGCGTGGCGCCCTCGCCGGAGCCAGACGCAACTCCGCTGCCAGGCGAGTGAGATCATCAGCTACATCAATGTCCCAAAATGGATCTGCGAAACCTACGGAGAGCTCAAGAGCTCGTGCGCGCGAGAGGAGTCTTTCCAGCGCACTGCTGGTGCCCATTCCATCGCCTGCAAAAAGCGCAGGATGCGAAGCTTTTGCACCTACTAGATAGTAGCCTCCGTCATGCGTTGGTCCCACGATTACGTCATACGCGGCCAGCGTTTCGAACGCGTCTTCGAGAACAGAACGCGGCAGGTGGGGGCTGTCACTGTTGAAGGCAATGGTGCGTCGTCGACGGTCTTCCGCGAAGTGCGCAAATACCGAAATGAGGCCCGCGGCAAGACCTTCACCTTTTTGGGCAACTACGCTCGCTGCGCTGCCTGCCAATTGAGCCAGCTCATTTACGTCGGTGTCCGGGCACATGATGGCAACTTCCAGATCGCCCAATGACCGTGCCAACGCGAGAGTGTCGTCCATAAGACAGCAATAGAAATCAGTGACAGCCGCGGGAGAAAGGGCGGACGCCAGGCGAGTCTTGACCGCGCCTGGCCTTGGTGCTTTCGCCATAATTACCAGCACACGATCACTACATGAAGAACCCACCACCGTCTCGCTTTCGGGTTTCATAAAATTCTGACGCGGAACTAAGCTGGCCGTGGCGTGCCGGCTCTTCGATGCCGCAAATAGTATCGCGCTATCAAACTGAGAATGAACCAGGCGGCGCCGACCGTGCCTTTCAGCGTACCGCCGATCTTCGATTTTCCGATACGCGGGTGATAGCTCACCGGGACTTCAACCACGCGAAATCCCGCGACGGCACCCTTCAGGATCATCTCAACCGCCCAGCCATAAGTGGTCTCCTCCAGGGCGAGCGCGCGTAGAACATCTGCGCGGCCAGCCCGAAATGGGCCAAGATCACTGATGTCTAGTCCATAGAGAAGCCTGATCAGACAGGCGGCGAGACGATTACCAAACACCTGATGCCAAGGCAACGCCCCCACAGAACCCCGCTCCTGGAGGCGGGAACCGAGCGTGATGTCCGCACGCCCCTCAGTGATTGGCGCTAAGAGAATCGGCAGTTCAGAGGGCCGATCGCTGTAGTCGCCATCAAGGAACACAACCACGTCAGGAGAATTTGCCGTTGCCAGACCCGTGAGGCACGCTCGCCCATAGCCGCGGCGGGGTTCCTGAACCACGCGGGCTCCCATTCTTGCAGCGATCTCGGGCGTCCCGTCATTCGAGTTGCTGTCGACAACGATGACCTCCGTCGTGAGATCGGACGGGAGATCCGCTAAAACGCGCTCAATCGCCTCCGCTTCATTATGGGTGGGGATGATGACGGAAACTCGCACGTGAACTCGGCCCAATTACCACCACGGAGAAGATGGCCACCGTCGCGACAGCAGGGCGTCAACGCCCCATCTCCGGCCAGCGCGTCCGACAGCGAGCCCGAGCGATGCGAGCACCGGGACCAGCAGTTCCCAGATCCAGGCAGTGCCCAACTCGGAAATCCAAAGGCTGCCGAGAAACAGAAAAGCGACAAACGCAGCCGGTCGGGTGAGCAGACCGATGACGAGCAGGATACCGAGAGAGATCTCGGTCAATCCCTGCATGGGAGCTGCAATCGCCGCGTGCTTTGCCGCCAGGCCCATCACTGCCTTCCATGCGGCCGGCGCGTGACTTGCCTTGAGGTAATAACTGATCAAACCTGCGTAGCCTCCCGAAGTGTAAAGACCCTTGGCCAGATTTTCGAAGAAGACCCAGATAAACATTGCGCCTAGCGTGAGACGAACTATTGCCAGCCCGCTTGTGGCATCGCGCAAGCTGGTCGCTCCGGTTGTCTGGTTTTGCGCTGGACTGAGGTTTGCCGCCATCATAGACCTCTTCTCAAGGAATTCGACCCGCGACTGAGTGGGATGGCAATCTTAAACCCTTGTTCCTGTCCGTGCCAGATGGACGCAAGGAACGCGAAAGCGCAAGTTTTCATATTCCGGCTCGAAATACGAATCACGCGCGGCGCGTACACGTTTCGAAACGGCTGGAGGCTCCGAAAGAACAGCGACAATTACAGCGATTCTTGCGCGATGACGTTGAGAAGCGTGGAATTTTGCCCAAAATGCGCAAATTTCGTTCCGAGGCAGGGATTTAACAGGGATCTCGCTCGATTTCCGCGAAACCTCTACATTCTTCTTGGCTTAGTGCTCTTTCCCTGCGATATCGCAAAAAAGATCAGGGATCTTGCAGGGATTTTTCGTTCCATAATGGAACTGGGGTCAGAGCGGACCTAGCCTCGCCTGGAAAGAAATCCAAGAGCATGAATCGAAGATTCCGGCGTTCGCCTTTGGAGGCTACCTCCCCGGCGGCCAGAACTTCTGCGAATTAGTAATAAAGGAGAGGACCGCCGGGCGCCTCGCCCGGATTTGTTCAGGACCGTCGGGCGCCCACGCCCGGGTTTTCTGACAAGGAACCTATTGTCCCCTAAATTTCGCTCCCTAAAGCTTCAGCATTTCGCCTCTTCGAGCTCATGCTGGGCTTTCACATATCGTGCCTCCGGCACTTCCAGGATCGCCCTTGTTACCACGAACAGCGTCCCGGCAAAGAGGAGTGTGTCGAAGACAAAGTTAATTGCTGTAACTTCCTCTGCAACGTTGCGCGCGAGAAAAAACTGGGGCACATATAGAACGAGGGTGAGCAGCACCATCAGCAATCCGGCGAACGTGCCGCCCGAGCCGGCATATTTCCTGACCAACATCGCAATCCCGAACGCGATCAGCAGTATTCCGGTGAGATATGCAATCACGTGCGGCATGGGGACCCACGACGCAGTGGGTTGGGTATCGGGCACGCCGGGTGAGTACTGAGGATAGAGGATGTTCTCGATCCCAAAGAAGATGAGGACCATTCCGGTCCAGACTCTGGCAACGGTGGCCAGCCCGCTCGAGAGCCGTGGCAAGCGGTCTCTCACCGCAGTAGCAAATAGAGCCAGGGCGCCCATCGAAAAGGTGGTCTCGCGGACGGTCACAATCCAGGTGATGCGGATTGCCGGATGCGCAACCGCACTCGGCAGCCACAGCAGCAGAACAAAGAGCGCAAACATGATGGCGAGAAAAATCGCCGACCAGCGGATACATCGTCTGGCAACAAAGCTCAATGCGGCCGCCAGGTGAGCCACCCCCACAAAGTAGGCGATAAACAGGCGCACCGGCATCCATTTTGGAACGAATTGTGCGAGGCTTCTCGCCGCCGTGAAATGTTCGCCGGCAAATGCCGCCAGCGATGCAGCGACAAACACCGGGCCCAGGGCGACGACTCTCAACCGCGCGCCTGAAGACTCGGCGAGCAGATCGCGTCGATAGGTCAAAATGCCGGCCACCAGGAACCCAAGTCCTAGTGCGGATGGCCAGAAGCTGGCTGGGGAGATCACATGTCCTCAAAGATGCGCATGAATCTTATGCAAAGCTGCGGAACAAAGTGTACGTCCATCGCCGCCCATCTTCCAGAAATTCGTCCCCTCTTCGCGCAACAGGACTGCAAGGAGTAGCGGATTAGTCCACAGAACGGGGCAGATCAGGTGATCCGTTTTTAGGTTGTCCCTCTTTTTTTCCTCTTTTTTCTGCTCATCGCCCTTAGCTATGTTTTCCTATAATCGCGCCTTGTTTATTTCGACCCATGCAACTGATCTTGGTGCTGCTGGCATTCTCTCCGCTGACGAGTCCTCTTCAGAGCGTTCAACCGCAAACGGCAAGTGCTGCTCCGCAGTCGTCCACCCCGCGTGTCGAATTAGTTAAGTTGTCTACGCCTGTCTATCCAGCGATCGCCCGTACCGCACTAATCACCGGCGACGTTAAGGTACAACTCTCAATCCGATCGGATGGGAGCGTCGAGTCAGCCACGCTCGTCAGTGGTGATTCCACGCTGAAAGGCAGTGCTGGTTTAAATCCCACGCTCGAACGCGCTGCTTTAGACGTACAACATGACAACTGTCCCGAATCGATCTTCGCTGCCCGAAGTAAGTCACATCATTTTCAGACGTTGAGGAGCTGGCTGACCAAATTCCTTACAATTAACCGACGAAACGGCGCATCAGATGATCCATCACCGCGTATTGATTACTGTAGTTGTGCGCCTCATGGCGATCCTAAACCTTTGGTTCCGGAGAGAGTAAATGTCTATTGACGAACGCATCGGCCGCCGCTCTTTCATGCACGCACTCGGAGCGGCAGGTTTTTCTGCCATGTTTCCTGACACCCTCGCTGGTTATGAAGCAGCCGCGGGAGAGCCCGTGATGCAAGTGGCGCAGTCTAGCCCTCCTCCTACGCCGAAGCACAGCATTCGTTTTGCTGTATGCGGGATGAGCCACGACCACATCCACGGCATGACTGAAGCGATTCGACGCGGCGGCGGAGAACTGGTGCTCGCTTATGGCACTGAGCCCGACAAGGTGGCGGTGTTCCGCAAACGCTATCCCGATGTGAAGTGGGCATCGTCGGAAGACGAGATCATCAACGACCGCTCGATCCAGCTTGTGCTGAGCTCCAAGATCGCCAATGAGCGAGCGGCGCTGGGCGTCCGTGCGATGAAGCGTGGCAAGGACTTCCTCAGCGATAAGCCAGGCGTAACTACGATGGAAGACCTCGCACTCGTGCGCAAGAGCATCGCCGAGACGAAGCGTATCTATGCCATTTTGTACAGCGAACGTCTGGAGGTGCGCGCGGCTGTGAAGGCCGGCGAGCTGGTGAAGGAGGGCGCCATCGGCAAGGTGATCCAGACGATCAACATCGCGCCGCACCAGGTGACGCAAAAAGGCGGCGATGCAGGTGGCGGCGGCGGCCGGCCTGAGTGGTTCTGGCATCCGAAGCAGTACGGCGGCATTTTGTGCGACATCGGATCGCATCAGTTGGACCAGTTCCTGTACTACACAGGTTCAACATCCGCCGATGTGGCCGAGGCGCAAGTTGCGAACGTGCGTCACCATGATCATCCCGAGTTCCAGGACTTCGGCGACATGGTGCTCCGCGGTAATCGCGGTTTCGGCTACGTGCGTCTAGACTGGTTCACGCCAGCTGGATTGGGGACGTGGGGTGATGGAAGGCTCTTCATTCTTGGCACTGACGGCTACATTGAACTGCGCAAGTACACCAATGTGGCAGTCGAGGGCGGCCACGGGAACAACCTCTATATCGTGGACCAGAAGCAGGCTCGCTATATGGATTGCAGCCAGGTGGAGCTGCCGTTTGGACCGCAGTTTGTCTCAGACGTTGTGAACCGTACGCATACAGCGCAGGATCAGGAACAATGCCTGCTTGCGGCAGAACTTTCCATTCGCGCGCAGATGTCGGCGAAGCACGTAACAATCCAGGATTAGTTCACACAAAAGGCGGAGAGTATGGACAAGGTTGCAAAGACCAAATTGGATCGACGTAGCTTTCTCAAAAGCAGTATTGCTGTCGCGGCTGCGGCAGGTTTTCCAGCCATCGTGCCGGCCTCAGTCTTCGGAGAGAACGCCCCCTCCAACCGCATTAATGTGGGAGCCATTGGCGTTGGCAGAATTTCGCGCGGCCATGATCTGCCGGGTATCTGGAAGTACGACCATGCCCGCATCGTTGCCGTGTGCGATCTCGACGCGGGCCGCCTGCAGGATGGCAAGAAGCTTGTCGACGATGTTTACGCGAAGAAGGCAGGCAAGTCCTATAACGGGACACGCACCTTCAGCGACTACAAGCAGGTGCTCGCAGACAAAGACATCGATGCCGTAGTGATCTCAACGCCGGATCATCAGCATGCGATTCTTGCCGTCGATGCCGTTCGTGCCGGCAAGGACGTGTATCTGCAGAAGCCTGCGTCGCTCACCATAGCGGAAGGCCGCGCGATGGCTGATGAGGTGAAGAAGTCTGGTCGTATTCTGCAGATCGGTTCGCAGCAGCGCTCGTGGAAACAGTTCCGCCGCGCATGCGAGCTCGTCCGTAACGGGCGCATCGGCACACTGAAGCATGTTGAAATTGGACTGCCCGGGGATCCGGCTGGTGGCGACCCCACTCCGATGCCTGTTCCCGCGGGGTTCCAATATGATCCGTGGCTTGGGTCCACACCGGTTGTGCCGTACACCGTCGATCGCGCGATGCCGCAGAAGGGATACGGGCGTCCTGGCTGGCTGCGATGCGAACAGTTCGGCGCAGGCATGATCACCGGCTGGGGCGCGCATCACGTGGACACCGCGCATTGGGGAATGGGCACGGAGTACACAGGTCCGATTGAAGTGTGGGGAACCGCCGAGTTTCCAACCCACGGACTTTGGGATGTTCACGGCGCATTCAAGACACATGCGATCTATAAGAACGGCGTCACCATGGACATCAGCGGCGAGTTTCCTAACGGCATAAAGTTCTATGGCTCTGAGGGCTGGATCTTTGTCTGCCGCGATGAGCAAGCCTCTCCTACAGCAGCAGCGGGCGAACGCGCACAGGTGCAGCCGCTCGTTGCCAGCAATCCCAAGGTGCTCGACAGCGTGATCGGACCAAATGAAGTTCACCTGTACTATAGCGAAGACCAACACGGGAATTGGCTCGACTGCATTCGCTCACGCAAGCAGCCAATCGCTCCGGCAGAGGCGGGCCACCGCGCCTGCTCCACCTGCCTGATTCATCACATTGCGATGAAGACTGGCCGGCATCTGCATTGGGACCCGGAGAAAGAGCACTTCATCAGCGATCCCGATGCCAACAGCCGCTTGACTCGGGCGCAGCGTGCGCCGTATCAGATGCACGTCTAGCGCAGGACGGGGGCGGTCCAAGCGCTGTCCCCTTTTGCTCTCGAGACTGGCTAGAATCTCCTAAGTTTATGCTCGTCGCGCGAATCTCGTGTCTAGCCCTCATCGTGACAGTCCACGGGGTCATCGCTCAGACCATATCTCGGGCTTATATCGGCGACGACGGAAAAGTACATCTGGTCTTTGCTGACGGTGCGGTGAAAGTACTGCCTTCCGAACCGCAACAAGTTGGATGTGAAAACATTTCCATCAGCGAAGATAAGCTGACCGTTGGCTGGTCCGTCCTCGTGAAGAACTGCTGTACCTCGTACCCGATCCCAATAAGCGTCGCCGTGTACACAAGAGGTAAGAAAACCATTATTTCGCCAGGCCAGATGATCTATGAGTGGCACTTCGTTGACAACCATCGACTGGCAGTGCTCTTTGGCCCAGTGCACGGATGGGCATCAGGAGCGAACCTGTACAACATTCATGGCGGGAAGATTGTGGAGTCCTGGAATGGGAAAGGCGATGCTCCCGAGTGGGCCAACCGTTGGGAGGAGCAGTTCGACCACTAGGAAAACCTGGGGCAGACGAAAACCTCTGTCACGTGGACGTAATAGCGTTCTGTGACCGTAGGTTGCTTGGGTGTCATTTTCTTTCCTCTCGGCCCCGGACACTTCCGTCGCAAAGACATCTTGCCAAAGTCTCTTTTTCGCGGTAGCCGACAGATGTCCCGTCTTGGAACACAGGATTAGTGGGTGGCGTACGAGGACGGAGGAGCGAGACCGGTTGTGCTTGCCAATCCCGTCGGCGGCGCCTGTAGTTGGTGCAGCAGCAGGAGATCGCTCTCGACATCAGCGCGGGCCGTTTTTCGTGCGGCGGATTTCAATTCCTCGCGCAGACGTGCTTTCACGAGACCTGCGGCAAATTCGTAACCGGCGGAAACGTTCAGAATATTGGATCGCGCAATCCCGACGGAGATAACTTCCCCACCCACGCGCACCTGCAGGGCGGGTCCTCCAAAGGCATCGAAGACAGGCTCGGCCGCAGCGTGTAAAAACGTCCATTGACGCTTATCTGCGTCGGCAGCCGCCGAAGGCGCAGCCTGGATCAGGTCCTCTAGTTGGTCCTGAACAAGGCGCCGGTCTGCAATCGTTAGCGGCGCGACCAACTGATGGTTTGAATCGAGGATCAGTGCGTTCTTCCCCGGGTGGAAATGCCAGTATCCCCTGTAAACACACTCCAAGACACCGCGGATCCGCTTGGATAGTGGAATTGTCCCCGGGACTTGTGGAATCACGAAGGTCGATGTCTGCAACTCTGGATGACGACGGCTGTACTTGAAAAGCGAACTTGCCACCTGTTTCGGCGTGGTGATGCCCAGGTCGCCGATAATGCTGCGATGCACGGAGTGTGGGTAGTAAGAATTAATGATCTGCCGCGCGAAGTCGGCACAGTTCGCGGTAACCAGGTTCCAGCGATGGCGCTTGGGGCGTTCGTTGAGGGTGCGAATCAGCTTCGCATCCTGCTCCGGGCTAGTCTCGATTTCAAAAGTGTAGATGGTGCGGATATACGAAGCCCCGATCAATTCGTACCAGTCTCCACCCGGTGTCTCGCCATCGGGAAGATCGGGAACTAGCGACTTCAGGTGATTGCGCCGGTAGCGGTCGCGTAGAAACGCAACTAGCTTCTTGTCGGCAAAAAGCGGAATCTCTTCCTGTTTCTCTACGGCGTACAAGTAAGGGACAAGAGGAATTGCAATCCAGTCGTATCCGGCGATGCCGCGGTAACGGCTGAGAACGATTCCGGTTTCGCCTGGGCCACAGCGATGCAGGATAACCGGGGATGTGGCGCAGACGCCACTGAGATAGACGGCGGTATGACCGGCTCCCACGAGAGCGCCACTGCGACCGTAGGGCTCTCCCAAGAACAGGGTCGCCACAGCCTGCGCGCGAGGAATCGAACACAGGCACAAAAGGAGAACTGCACTCAGTTTCCCTAGTCTCAAGACAGCCTCAGAGTGAGGCTAGGCCAACCGCGCAAGACGCATAACTGGCAGGAAGTACAGGAATGAGCCTATCGAAGCGCTAACCGACCCGGTAAGAGAGCTCGCGCCTGTCTGATGGCACTACCTTTGCCGGGAGTCATCGCCGTCGTTGCGCGAGGGCAGAAGGGCTGGCTCGCTGGCGTCAGTCTGAATATGCACTGGGTTCGGCAAATGTCGACCCATCAAGGCCTTTACTTGCAACCAGACCTTGTGATCACACTCGATCTGAGTGTGGCCTTTACTCAAAAGGCGCCCACGCCAAGAGAACCCGTTACATTCTGCGGGCTCCCCTTTGTACTCCCAAAGGAAATTACCAAGGATCGTCGTGTGCGTCGGATCTGCGGCGGCGATTTTTCGGCGACCGTGAACCAAGCCGTGTGTCTGGTAGAAATTCACCCCCTCGAGGACGTTGGCCGGAATTAGCCAATCATTCTGAAAAGGCTTTGCAACGCTATCTATCTGTATCGTTAGCGCCACCGGGATGCCTGCCCGTTCTAATTTCCGGGACAGGCTTACCACCGCCGAAGCACCCCAACTGTGCCCGAACAATACGATGGGTACTCGCCGCCTTTTGTCATCCGATAGTGCATCGCCCTCCTTTGTGCCCAGTAGCTTCAGGATGGTGTTGTAGGCTACGTCGACCTTGCGGTTTTCAAACAGGCCGAAATAAGCCTCCTTGGGGTACTCCTGACGTAGTTCCTGGATCAACTTAACTTCGGGGTGGTGCGGCTCATCGTGACGGACAAAGCCTCCGAGAAATCCGACTACTATGACTTGGGGTTCAGTTTGACTCGAAGGCAAACCAGCGGTTGACGTTGAAGAAGCCCTGGAGCTGTCACTCGCCGCATGGACTGGCAGATCAAGCACGCAAATACACAGGAGAGCGAGCAGACACCCAATGATTCCAACTTGCGATCTTACTGGCGAAGCTGAAGCGATCCCTCTGCGAACGCCTTTGAAACTGACCCGATCACGACAGATTTGTAGCACGCACCCTCTTTGCGCTGTTTCCTCCCCCGCGTAGTCCCGTACGTAAATGCGGTGTTCACATCGCGGCAGGAGCTGACCTGTGAACTTCACCCAGCTGTACGATGTGCAAGATCTCGCATGAGACGCAAAAAAAACCAGGTTGATCCACAAGAGTGAAACGCGCTCCGACGCCTGGTGCAAAGCCTACTATCGATTGGCGGATTTTCGGGAACAAAAATAATGCCGTGATCGGGTTTCCGGGACCACTTCTGAATTGTCGGCAATCCGGAAGTTGCGATTGAGCAAGTTCTGGCAGATCACTTCAGCGATGCCGACTTAAGGTTACTGATCTCTGGGTCGCGGGTTGAACTGGGAACAAAGCGCGAAAGTCTTCTCCAGGTGCTCGATAAAAATGCGAACTTTGGTGGACAGCCGGCGGCTGGCAGGCCGTACGGCGAGGATTGGCACGGTTCGCTCAAACGCAGGCAAAAGGCGGATGACGGTACCTTCTCTGAGTTCTGCGTAGAAGAGCCATGCCGGCGCCTGGGCAATCCCCAGATGTTCAAGGACACCCATTCGCATCTGTTCAATATCGCTGGTGCGAAAGACTCCTGTGGGGACGACGCGCTTCGCGTCTTGTCCGGAGCCGAAGCTCCACGGCTGTACCGAGCCACGCTCGACAAAGACGACCGATCGAAAGCGGTGGAGATCTTCCGGCGACTCCGGTGCGCCGTAGCGTGCGAGGTATTGAGGAGTAGCGACGAGAATGGTCGTCGTCTGCGCGAATCTTCGCGCAACCAGAGTGGAGTCTGGAAGGTCACCTGAGTGGATCGCCAAATCGAAGCCGTCTTCGATGATCGTGGTCGGGCTCTCCGATGCCGCCATCTCAACTGCCATATCGGGATAGGCAGCAAAAAAAGCAGGCAGCTTGGACACCATGTGGAGTCGGGCAAACGTGGGAGGAACGGTGACACGAATCAGGCCTTTCGGTGCTGTCTGGCCTCGCCCGATTCGGGAAGTTGCGTTTTCAAAGTCGTCGAGAATATGCAACGCAGACTCGTAAAAGTCGCGACCCGCCTCAGTGAGTGCAATCGAACGAGAGGTGCGGTGAATAAGTTCGGTGCCGAGCTCGTCCTCCAGCGCGGAGACCTGTTTGCTGACAGCCGGTTGACCAATGCCACGTTCCTTCGCGACTGCGGAGAAGCTTCCCTTGTCAATGACTCGGACGAACATCTGCATTGCATCGAATCTGTCCACACCAGCCTCCCTGTTCCCCTATGGAATAGATTCCGCACAAGGAATAACGATTCTTCCGCCTCACTGTCAGCTGTAAAGATACAGACCTCCAGCAGGATTTCCTCTTTTGCACACTGCATTCCTATTAGGAATAGCTGGTATTCCCGAGAGTGCCAAATCTGCATGCAATAGTCGCACATCAGATACGACGTCTCAGGAGCTCCGAGCGAGATAGCAGTCAGCGGAGTCGGAGTAATAAATCCTGCGGAGAAAAACTAAAGGAGATCATATGTCTGCATTAAGCAAAAAAGTAGCACTCGTTACCGGCGGTTCGCGCGGTATTGGCGCAGCGATCGCGAAACGTCTGGCCGCGGATGGAGCAAGCGTGGCCATCACCTACGCGAAGGACGCGAACGCAGCTTCCGCCGTGGTGAAAGCGATTGAACGCGATGGCGGAAAGGCTATCGCGATCCAGGCGGATGCTGCCGACGCCAAAGCAGTGAAAGGCGCAGTCGAAAAGGCCGTCGCGACTTTCGGCCGGCTTGATGTCTTAGTGAACAATGCCGGCACAGCCATTCCGAAAACGTTCGAGGAGACCACGCTGGAAGAGATGGATCGCGTGATCGACATCAACGTCCGCGGCGTATTCGTGGCAACGCAGGCGGCGCTGAAGCACATGAATGATGGTGGCCGCATCATCATGATCGGATCGGCAGTGGGTGAGCGTGTCCTGGTGCCCGGGCTTGTGCCTTATTCGGCCACCAAAGGAGCCGTGAAGATATTTACTCAGAGTTTGTCAAGGGAGGTCGGGAGCCGGGGCATCACGGTGAACAACGTGCAGCCGGGGCCGATCGATACCGATTTGAATCCTGCAGCGGGCGAATGGGCGGTACCGCAGAAGGCTGCCACATCACTCAACCGTTATGGGAGCGTGGATGAGATCGCTGCGATGGTGGCGTTTGTCGCTGGTCCGGAGTCCTCGTACATTACCGGTGCGAATCTTACGGTGGATGGTGGAATGAACGCCTAATTAGAAATTTGAAGTGATAACGATCAAGGAATAGCAGCGAGTATGGGAAAGTTGCAGGGAAAGGTGGCAGTCATTACCGGCGGCACTACGGGAATAGGGCTTGCTACGGCAAAACTGTTCGTCGAAGAGGGTGCTTATGTCTTCATCACTGGCCGTCGCCGGAAGGAATTGAACGAGGCTGTCGCGACGATCGGCGCCAACGTTACAGGTATTGAGGGAGACGTTTCCAAACTGAAAGACCTTGATCGTCTCTACGAAAAGGTCAAGGCAAAGGGACGAATCGATATCGTTTTCGCCAATGCCGGCACTGGCGCGTTTTTTCCCCTGGGCACGGTTACGGAAGACTTCTACAACAAAATATTCAACACTAACGTCAAAGGAACGCTTTTCACCGTGCAAAAGGCATTGCCGCTACTGAATGATGGCGGCTCAATCATCCTCAACGGCTCCGTCGCGAGTGTGAAGGGCACTCCCGGATTTTGGGTTTATGGCGCGAGCAAGGCCGCTATCCGCAACTTCGTCCGAGCATGGGCCGTGGAGCTGAAGGATCGCCGTATTCGTTCAAACGTCCTCAGCCCTGGTCCCACTGATACTCCAATTATTGTTGGGCAACCTGCGGACGCTATCGCAAGGATCGTTTCCAGCATCCCAATGGGGCGCATGGGCGAGGCAGATGAAATCGCTAAAGCTGCGCTGTTCCTGGCTTCCGATGACTCCAGTTTCGTAACAGGTATCGAACTATTCGTTGACGGTGGCAGAGCGCAGATCTGAGAGCTCTTTTCATTAACGAACCCTGCCGTTACAGGGTCGAAGGTCTTGTTGCGAGAAAGTGCTGTGGAGCAGAGGAGGAGTCTCGATGACCGACAACTGTGGCCTTATGCCAACCGGCCGCTTCGATGGCGACCGGTGCCACCGTTCCTCGCCCGGCATGCGTTTCACTTCCTTGCCACGAAAACCTGCAACTAAGTGTGATTGTTAACATCATTCGTATTCGGGAGGTGGTCGCTATGAATTCACCTGTTGTTTCGAATGTCAGGTATGTGATTTTGGGGGCGAGCGGGAACACCGGCTCGATCATCGCCAATTCCCTGCTGTTGAAGGGCGAGAAGGTGCGCGTCATGGGGCGCGACGCGGGGCGACTGCAGCGCTTTGTGCGCCAAGGCGCGGAAGCGTTCACGGCCAACATGAGCGATGCGGCTGCTCTCACCAAAGCTCTCAGCGGTGCGCGCGCGGCATACTTGATGTTGCCGCCGGTGGAATCCCGGGAGGACCAGGAGCGAGAGAGCGATGCGATCGCGAAAGCCGTGAAGGAGTCCGGCGTGCGCTACGCGGTGAACTTGAGCAGTTACGGCGCGCATGTTCCGGAAGGCACCGGGCCAGTCGCGGGGCTGCATTCTGCGGAGCAAAAACTGAACGCTATCGACGGCTTGAACGTTCTGCACCTGCGCGCCGCATACTTCATGGAGAATAATCTGGCGGCGATCGAGATGATTCATCGGATGGGAATGTTCGGGCATGCGCTGCTGCCCGACCTGGAGTTGCCCCTGATCGCGACGCAAGACGTTGGCGACTACGCTGCGCAACGCCTCCTGAACCTGGATTTTGCCGGCAAACAAACCCGCGAATTGCTTGGCGAGCGCGACCTATCGATGACGGAAATTACCGCGGTGATTGCGCGCGGCATTGGCAAACCGGATCTCCGTTACGTGCAGTTACCGTATGGCCAGATGGAACAAGCGCTGACGCAAATGGGTATTTCTCCGAAGAGCGTCGCCTTATACATCGAGCTGTTCAAGGCCATCAACACAGGAGTCCTCGCTGCGCAGGAGCCGCGTTCGCCGGAGAACAGCACACCGACTTCGTTTGAAAAATTTGTGCAGGATGTCTTTGCGCCTGCCTATCACGGGGTGGCTGCCACCGCTTAGGCTCGGCCCAGGTGGCCCGGCTTCTGAAAGATTTCCCAAAAAAACAAAATGAGAGACAGTGGTTGGCAGGAGGATGAAGCGACGGAAAACGAAGGAGCTCTTGCAGCCCTCGGGTTGAAAGTGTGGAAGGCGCAAATCGAGCGGGCCGACAAGGCCGCCTCGATTGCGCGAAGTGCAACACGCATACATATCAATTGGAGGAGCGATCCAATGACTAAAGTGATCAAGAAACACACCATCTCTTCTGAACTGGCACAGAAAATGGTGGATGCAGCGGTGGCGAAAGCCAGAGAAATTGGCGTTAGCGAGAACGTAGCAATTCTCGACGACGGGGGAAATCTCAAGGCATTCAGCCGGATGGATGGGGCCCCGATCCTTTGCATCGAGATGGCGCTGAATAAGGCGTATACAGGTCTGTTCGGCGTGTCCACGCAGGACTTTTTCAACTTTATCCAAGGCGACCCCTCGCTTTTGGCCGGCATCCCCACGCTTGCGCGTGTGGCGGCGTGGGGAGGAGGGTTTCCCATAAAGGTGGACGGAGAAATTGTCGGGGCCATCGGGCTGAGCGGGGCGCCCACGGTGCAGAATGACGTCGATTGTGCGAAAGCAGCCTTGGCGCTCGTATCCGATGGACGGATGGCGCGCGCTTGATGTCTTCTCTGTACCGGAGGTACAACTCCAGGTGCCGCACTCGTCTTATCCGTTAATTGACCGGCACGAGAGAGGGATAAATGACTACACTCCAAAACAAAACGGCGCTTGTGACGGGCGCATCAAGAGGAATTGGCCGCGCGACGGCGGCGGCGCTCGCCAAGGCCGGGGCACACGTCCTGGTTCACTTTGGCCGCTCCGCGCAGGAAGCGGAATCTCTCGTCTCCGAGATCCAAACGAAAGGCGGACGCGCAAATGCAATGTCAGCGGATCTGGGAACTGCGACCGGCGCTGCGCTGCTAGCCAAACAAGTGCGCTCAGTCATTGGCGATCGCTTGGATGTGCTTGTGCTCAACGCCGGAATCAGCAAGGCGGCGCGCATCGCGGATTACACGGTGGAGGATTTCGACAATCTCTTTGCCACAAACGTCCGAAGCCCGTTCTTCCTGGTGCAGCAACTCCTGCCAGTTCTTGGGGAAGGCTCAAACATCATTGTGATCTCTTCTATTGGCGCCCATTCCGTAGTTGGGAAGCCTGGTTTGGAGAATCCTTCGATCCTTGCTTACACGTCCACCAAAGGAGCCCTAGAGACTCTAGTCAAAAACTGGGCCGCGATTCTCGGGCCGCGCGGCATACGCGTAAATGCTGTGGCACCCGGAGTGATCGACACGGACATGTCGAATTTCACAAAGACAGAGGCGGGTCGCGAGACCACGCTGGGAATGCAAGCATTGAAGCGAATCGGCAAACCCGAAGATATCGCCGACGTTGTCGCTTTTTTGGCGTCTGACGGTGCGCGCTGGATTACAGGCGCGAGTATTCCAGTCGATGGCGGTTCTAAGCTGTGACAGATAACGCGAGGAGCGCAATGCATACCAAAGCGAGCAAAGGTAAGGAGATCAGAATTCCGGGGCCTGACCATCCCATCACGATTTCTCCGGCTGAAGGCAAGGTGCGTGTAACGGTCGCTGGAAGAACAGTTGCTGAATCGACGCGAGCACTTCGGCTGGAAGAGAAGGGATATCCACCTGTTTACTACTTGCCGCGCAACGATGCGGACATGTCGTTGCTCGTTCGGACCAAGCATTACAGCTATTGTCCGTACAAGGGCGATTGCACTTACTACAGCATTCCCATTGGCGGAACGAAATCGGAATACGCTGTTTGGACGTACGAAAAACCGTATGATGCAGTCGCCAGCATTAAAGAGCACCTGGCTTTTTATCCCTCACGGGTCGATGCAATCGAAGTGATCTCCTAAGACGGGTTACAAACGGCCTTCCCGAACCAGGCGCGTCCGAATCTCCAAAAGGTGTGTCTGTCTGTCCCTTGGTTCTCCCTTAGTTCTCTGTCCCCGATTTTTCCCGATTTTTCGATTTCACTCGTATCGGAATACCTTGCTCAAGACACCTTGCGGAGTGTTGATCGGTAATCCGACACAAACTTCTGAATGCCTTTTCTGGTTAGCTCATGCTCGATCTTAAAGTGCTCCCACGGCTGCTCCAGGTCCAGCTCCTCGTAGGGGATTTCCGCGCCGATGGGCTTGTACGCAAAGTTCTCTGGCGGCAGTGGCATTCCTTCTTTAGCCCACTCTTCCAGAATCTTGGCAGGCACCGTTACAAGCTCCGCGCCGACGTGAAACGAATAAAGCAGATGTTGAAGGCTGCGGATGCTGGCGGCTAATACGAGCACGTGCCGGTCGCTCTGAGCGAACATGAGTTTGATATTTCTGACCACGTCAACTCCATTTTGACCGATATCGTCTAGCCGTCCGACAAATGGTGACACGTAAACTGGTGACCGCGAACCTCTGGTCGCCGCGTAAACCGCAGCCGCCTGCTGTTGGGAAAAGCAAAGCGTAATGTTGACTCTTATGCCTTCGGCTACCGAACGATGAGCCGCCTTCAATCCTTCAGTGATGCAGGGGTACTTTATGTAAGCATTCGGAATCCACGAGTTCATTTCCCGGCCTTGCTTTAGCATTTCATCCGCGGTCGTGTTCAGGTCAGCAAACACTTCGATAGAGACGCCCGCATCGCCAACCAGAGGAGAGATCGCCCGGACGATTTTCCTGTATTCCGCCAATTCTTCCGATTCGGTGAGCTTGTGTCCGGACTCAACCAGTTGCATGACTTCCGGGTTCTTTGCGATCAACGACGGATTTGTGGTTTGCCCGTCCACGAAACCGAGTAGCTGCCGGATTCGTGTCGTATCCTGTGGGTCGCCGCCGTCAACCAGGATCTTGGAATGTGGACGCTTCGCCAGAGTCGCTTGCTCACTCGTGCCGCTTGGATTACCCATGACGCATACCTCCTTCGTGTTGATGTTCTTGATGATCTTCCCGGTTTCCCAGTATCCAGAGAATTCTTCGGAACCAATGTCATCTTCGCGCGCTCTCACGCGCACGATAACGGAGATAGAGGTGATCAGCTTTCTGCTTTGCGCTGAGAAGACTAAGCCATGGCGCAGCCTCAGGCAAAAACTCAATACCCTCTACGAGTCCGGGACGAATCGTTTGTTGCACACGACCGGCTATCTGCGGAGAGATCGTTAGAAAGAGCTCGTCGACAAGCGCGGCGCTCACGAACTTGCCAAAGAGATTCGGTCCTCCTTCGTGAAGCACAGTTCGTATTCCAAACTTCGAATGCAGCAGCTGCAAAATGGCGGCGGGACTGACGCTGCCATGTTCCGCTGCGAGCGTCATCACTTGAACCGATTGCAAGTTCGTTGCACCAGATCTTTCGAGTTTGCGCTGACCCTCCTCAGTTGTAACGATCAATACGGGTACGTCCGGCGTTCGGAAAACCGCCCTGTGCAACTCGAGCTTTCCCGTTCCAGTAACGACAACAGCAAGTGGATGCCTCGACTTGCGCAGCACATTTACTCGCCAATCGATGTACATCTCTTTCGCGTCTGGATAAATGAATTCCGCGATCCAAAGATGTTTGGCGCTGACTTCATGGACCGTCCGCGAACCAACGACGACCGCATCTACAGAGGATCGGAGTAATCCCATAATGAAACGGTCAGCATCATCCGAACCGCTAATCGTTCCACCGCCGGACTGGCGGGGGATTCGATAGCTGACGATGCCATCGATGGTCGAGACGAAGTTGCCTATGACGTACGGCCGATTGGTAGGAGTATCCGGAAAATTTAGATTACCGTCGTAAAGTTCTCGAAGGCCCGCAGGCAGCAGTGGTTCGCCTGGAGTGGCGGAGTCAAAGAGAGTTCGTACATGCTGCATCGCTGTCAGGCTCCGATGCGAGTCGAATTGCCGCGCCGCTTAATCATGTGCCAGAATTCCTAGCTTAGTCCGCCGAAAGCGTTTTTTTTCCCCATCCCATGATCTAAAGAACTTAGCCGGCGAGATCCCATCGAGATCCCACCTGCGGCAAGGGATCACCATGGGATAATCCCATGCGCTCGCTGGGATCACGGTGGGATATCCCACAAAATTAGATGGGATCTGGATGGGATCGCCCTGGCATGGCGACGGGATTCCCATTACTCCACGACGCGCCGCCACTAGCCAGCAGCAAGTAGCCGGCAGCTCACTTCCCAAAGTGGGATTGATACGCACCTCTGCATGATGGCGCAAGAGATCAGGAGAAAGCAAGTTTCATCCGTTGCTCTACGGATTCTTCGCCTTAGTCTGCTCAACGGGTTACAGATTGAAAACAAAATATTTTCGCAATCCGTTGCTCACCCTGCGAACACCGCGCTCCACTCGGCCGTTCGGACCCGGCGCGGGACATCTGGTTTCTTATCGAATTTCAATATACTACTTTACTATATTCGATAAATAGGTTATTGATAGTCGATATATAAGAAGGAGTGAATCATGTCAAGGCCAGCCTCGTCATCCGCCGCATTGCCCATCGCGTACGCGGTGCTGCGGATCCTCGTCGTCATGAACTGGATGTTCGGCGCCGCGATCCTCGCTCTGCTTGTGGTCATGCTCAACGCCCACTGGATCATGGCCACTTTCAAACTTTCTCCTTCGCTCGACGCAGACCGGCTGATCATGGGCATGCGCGCGGTCGCCGTGCTCGGCCTCGTCGGGATCCCGCTGAACTATGTCGTGCTGAAGCGGCTGGTCGCGATCGTCGAGACGGTTCGCGCGGGCGACCCATTCGTCGCCGCCAACGCGTCTCGTTTGCAGGAGATCGCCGGGGCGCTGCTCGCGCTCCAGCTTCTCAGCCTCACCATCGGTGCGATCGCCAAGGCCGTTTCGACTCCGGCGCATCCTCTCCATCTCGATGCCGGCTTTTCGATCAGCGGCTGGCTCGCCGTCGTCCTAACGTTCGTGCTGGCCCGAGTGTTCGCGGAAGGCACGCTCATGCGCGACGACCTCCAAGGAACGGTGTGACGTGGCGATCGCCGTCAAGCTCGACGACCTACTCCACGATCGGCGGATGACGCTGACCGAGCTTGCGGACCGGGTCGGAATGACGCTGGCCAACCTCTCGATCCTCAAGACCGGCAAGGCGCGCGCGATCCGCTTCTCGACGCTCGATGCGATCTGCGCCGCACTCTCGTGCCAGCCTGGCGACATTCTCCGCTTTGAGCCGGAGCAAGCAGAACGCGAGCGGGCAGCGGCAAGCAAACGAAGCGCACGCCGTTGAATGTCCCGGCTGAACGCGACAAGTAGCAAGGCAGTACCGGCGGCGGTAGCCGCTGGGTGATTTGCTTACAAGGAGACCTCCCAATGAAACACAACCTTATGTTAACCATCACGTCTCTGCTCACGATCCTCCTCTTTACATTTCACTGGACGGACGACATCCTCCGCGGATTCGCGCCGGGAGGGCTCTCAGGCCTCGGCGGGATACTCATCCTCGTCGTCTGGCTGTGCGGAACGCTGATGCTCGCCGACCGGCGATCGGGGTACGTCATCATGCTTCTCGGATCGATCGGTGGGTTGGGCGTCCTCGCCCTGCACATGAGCGGAGCGGGACTTGTCGGCGGCAGGGTCGCCCATTCCAGCGGAATCTTTTTCTGGGTCTGGACGCTCATCGCGCTCGGCGCGACCGGGAGCTTCTCCGTCATCCTGTCGGCGCGCGGACTATGGAGGCTGCAACGGGGTCAGTCGCGGTAGTCCAACAACGCGTGAAGAAAAAGGACGGCCTGAACTTTAAAATCGCTCAGTTCAGAACTGCGTAATTTTCTTAAAATCGCCCAGTTCAGGCTGGCCCCTTTTGGTCCCCAACCGAGTGTCTCAGCGTGATGACACTCACCAAAGTGGTTCCTGTCTTTCGCACTCGCTTACATTCCTTTACGCGACTTTAGATACCGCGTCGATATGCTCGTAATGCGAATTGACGTTTTCGGAGTCGACGTTTTGGGAGTCTAAGACGAGTGCTTAGAGTAAAGCTTCATGCCATCCTCCTGCCGCTGGTGCTGCCGTTCTGTGTGGCAGGATGCGGAAGTGCCAATCATCATTTTGTTTATACGGTAGGAACAAATTCCGAAGGCATTTTTGGCTTCGAGGAAGCCTCGGGGGGTACGCTCAGCAAAATCTCTGGCTCGCCGTTCTCTACCGGAAGCGTTCCCACAGCCATCGCAGTCACTCCTTCCAGGGCGTTCGCTTACGTGCTGAGCTCGGGAGGGAACGGAATCCTCGCTTATACCTTCGACAAAAGTAAGGGAGGGTTGGTTGCGGCAGCGGGCGCGGTTGCGACGGGGTCTGGTCCCGTGTCGATCGCCATCGATCCGTCGAGCCAGCACGTGTACGTGCTGAATCAGGGGTCGAGCAACATTTCAGTCTTTTCCATCGACGCTTTCAACGGCACTCTTACTCCCATTTCGGGCTCGCCGTTTGCAACCATCAGCGGACCTGTTTCCATGGCGATGTCGGATAAAGGCGACGTTCTGTACGTTGTAAGCCCCACGCAAGGGATCGCGTCATTCTCGATCAAGTCGGACGGCAGCCTGAGTGCCACACAAGCCGCAATTCCCGCCGGCGCCTCGCCGGGATTTGTGACTGTCGCCGGCAATGATAAGTTCGTTTACGTTGCCGATTCCGCTGGCAACGCGGTAGTTGGGTTCAGTGTTTCTGGAACAGCCCTCACGCCCATAAGCGGCACATTCGCCACTGGAGCCACGCCCGTTGCACTTGCAGCGGATCCACAGGGAAAGTTCCTGTTCGTGGCCAATCAGGGTTCAAATAACATTTCCGCGTTTTCCATCGGATCGGGAGGCGCCCTTACGGCGATATCGGATTCACCCTTCAGTGCCGGCACTGCACCCACATTCCTGATCGTCAACCACAGCGGAGATCGTCTCTATGTAGCCGATCGCGATTCGGGCGATCTTGCAGATTTTTCCATATCGGGAAGTGGATCGTTAGCCGCAGCTTCCGGCTCGCCGATCACGCTCGGCATGTCTCCAGTCTGGATTGCCGTGACCGACTGAGGCGACTTCTCGTCCGCCTTCGAATGCTGAGTGCTATTTTCCTTGGAAGCGAATAACCAAATTTGCTTCCTGCTCATTCGCCTGGCCGGGTGCGCCACCCTTCAGTTTGATTGTTGCTGACGAACCCATAAAGTGGGTGCCCTACTCCTCCGTCCGCCGCGGCGGAGAGGGTGGGCTGCGATGCTGCTGACGTTACTCGTCCTTCCCATTTGCGGAAAGCTGTTGGCAGTTCAGCTTCTCGTCATAGAAAGCAAATGCCCGATGAGGGCTCGATCAGCGTTTATACAAATCGAAAATTCAACCCCAGAGTTGCGCGCATCCTCAACTGCCCACCCTCTCCGCCGCGGCGGACGGAGAGTAAGGCCCCGCTTCATGGGTTCATTAGGGGAGAGGCACAAAGGCGGGGTACCCGGAACCCAACTCATTGAAGTTCCAGAGTGAAACAAAAGAAACAGGCTGGGCCACCCGCCGTTGCGCGTTCTGATTCGGCCAGCTTTATTCGACTGCATAATAGCCTTTTCGGCAGTCTATATGAATGCCGAAGCGAGCCGTGACGCGCACCTTGTGAAACCGGTCATCTGCCTTCCAATGCGGGGGTTTGTATCCCAACAAATACTGATTGCGCAGCTGCTCGTTGACTTTGCGGAACGCTGCTTTCAGTTCACGCGCTCCATGTGCGTGCAGAACTGTACCGCCGGTGCTCTTACTTAGCTTTTGCAGCATTGGGTCGGTCAGTAGCTGGGAACGATTCGTGTTCAGCGCAAAGACAATAACGTCGGACTGTAGCGCTGCATCAATCGCGTTTTCAAGATGGGAATGACTGGAGTTCTCTTCACCATCTGTGATCAGGATCAAGACCCGGCGAGCAAAGCCCGATTCGGTACCGGCAGAGAGTTTGCCGCAGGAGATGCCTACAGCATCGTAGATCGCTGTCGAGGATTCGCCGACTGAGAGACGTTGCACTGCGTTCGTCAGGAACTTCAGATTTGACGTGAAGTCCTGGGCTACGTGGGATTCAAGACCAAAAGTAATGATGGCTGCAGAATCCGACGGTCGCAGTGTCTCCTGCAGGAAGATTGAAGCCGCTTGTTGTTGATCGCTGAAGAAATTTCCGACTGATCCGCTTACGTCGATCAGCAATCCGACTTTTAAAGGCAGGTCCGATTGCCGCAGGAAGTAGGTCAGCGATTGCGGCTGCTGTCCATTGTCGAGCACCTTGACGTCAGCAGGCGTGAGATTGGAGACAAAGCGCCCGCGCCAGTCCGTTGCCGAGAATAGAAGATTCACCTCACGCACCCTGGCGGAGAAAGTCTCCTTACTGACTTCCGGCACATCATGGCTGGAGGGAACTCGCGACCCTGAGAACAGGGATTCGGCGGGAGGAACTGCCTGCGCGAAGGCCTGCGCCGACAGCATTACAACAATGATGAGCAACAATTCGATGCGCCGGGTTCGCATGATCGTCACGTCCTTTCTTGCGATCACCTCATACGTCTCGTCGATCAACTAACGGTGTTGTTGTCTCGCTTGAGTCGACGGCATACTCGGACCTTGCAGAGGAAGGCGAAACTACACAGAAATCCGCTTCATTGTGGATTGGCTGGCGTGGCTCGAATACTGCTAAAGCTGCCAGTGACGAACTTCAATCTCGGCTGGTCAAGCCATCCGGCGCCGACTTTTGCAGCTCCGACTTGATCAGTAATTTCGGTCGCTTGACCTGCCATTCTGGCGGGAACATAATGAGCGCCTCTTCAGCAAGGAGGAGCATATGTCCGAGCAAAATAAGGCTCTGGTACAACGGGTGATCCAGGAGCTGGTCAACAAAGGAGACTTTTCGCTGCTCGACGAACTGGTCGCGAGCGACTACGCGTATTACGAACCGACGGTTGGAGGAATTCAAGGACGCGACGGCTATAAGAGCCTGGTCAGTATGTATCGTAGCGCCTTTCCCGATATGACACTCACCATCAATGAGCAGATCGCCGAAGGACATAAGGTCGTGACCCACTGGACCGCGCGCGGTACCCATAACGGAGAACTCATGGGAGTTCCGCCCACCGGAAAGCAGGTAACGGTACAAGGCGTCGTAATCAGTCGTATCAAGGATGGCAAGTTGATTCAGGACTTTGAATCCTACGATGTCCACGGGATGATGCGGCAACTCGGCGTCGCCCAAGCAGCCGCCAAAGCGGCATAAGCTCGCAGCGTTTTCGAAAGGACCGGCAAACCAACGCCGGTCTTTTTTGATTGGAAGCCAGGGACGGACGAGACGCTTTCTTAAGAACTCCTAGGTTCCATTTCGGGACGCCCCGCCTGTTCCCGTGTTCCGCCCTCAAGGTGATTGTTGCCCTCGATAGAATCTCTCAGGCACGGTGGGTGGCCTTAATCAGAAGTCAGGAGCGTGGAACGCAACATTACTTGGGATGGACAGTTGGACCTCCGTACCGGCCGTTGCACTACTCAAGATTTTGACCAGCCCGCCAATTCTCGTTGCACATTCCCGCATGCCTGCTAAACCCCAGTGTCCGTCGCGCCCTTTCTCGAGCACCTGAGGATCGATTCCACCTCCGTTGTCGCGAATCCGAATGCGCAGCTCAGTGTCGGAATATTCAAGTTCTAACTCGACGCGTTTCGCCCCGGAATGACAAAACGCATTGCCCAGGGACTCTCTGCCAATTCGGTAAATCTCATCCTGGAACTCTCGTGCCAACTGCCTCTGGCAGCCGGTCACTATGACGCGAAAGTTGATATTGGGCCGTTCCTCTAGTTCTTCCTGAATGCGAGACAAAGCAACAACCAGGTCTGAGGTTTGAGAGCCAGACGAGCGGAGGCCCTGAATCGCGTTCCGGCCCTCCTCGATCCCTTGCCTCATGATCTGAAGAGTTCGATCTAACGCTTTCCCGACGACCTGGATGCCGCGACACTGTATGCCGAGAGCCTGATGAATCAGAATCCATGGAAGCTTTGGTCGAAGGAGGGCAAAACGGGTCCCAATACGGAACACGTGATTGCCATTTTGGAATCCGTTCTGCGTCGAAATCCCAGGCATATCGGGGCGAACCACTATTACATTCACGCCGTTGAGGCTTCGCCGACTCCGGAGCGCGGGCTGCCCTCTGCAGATC
>DATMPC010000050.1 GCA_035567895.1 Terriglobales bacterium
CGCCAATCTCGCGTGTGCGTTCGAGAATATTGGCGAGCATGATGTTCATGATCCCGATGCCGCCAACTAAGAGCGAGATGGACGCGATTGCGACCATCACCAGATTGAAGACGCGCTGCGTTCGTTTTTGTTCGGCTAATAGTTCCGCGGGAACCAGAATGCTGTAGTCGTTCTTGCCGTGATGAGAGACGTTCAGGACTCCGTGAACCATCTCTGCAGTGCCTGGACTGGCATCAGCAGATGCGAGCTGGAGGTAAATGCCGTCGATCTCATCCTTCATAAAGCTACGCGTGTCTTCGAGACGCAGCATCGCGGTTGCGAGCGGAATGTAGATCAGGTTATTGAGGTCCTGCGTGGACACGCCTTCTACGCCCGCGCCCGAGGTCATCTGCGGCCCGACCACTCCGATCACACGCAGCCACTGCTCATTCAATTTGATGTACTTGCCGACAGCTTCCTCCTGCGCAAAGAGCGCCGATCGCGCAGCCTCGCCCAAGACTGCAACCGGAGCGGCTGAGTCCGCTTCAGGATTGTCGAAGAAGCGACCAGTGACGATCCGCAGTCCGGCGATTTTCTGGTAGTTCGCAGCGATTCCGTAAACGACGGGAAGATCGCCTTGCGGCTTAGGCAGGACCTTTGTGGGAATGAATCGCTTGCGCGGTGTCGCCTCCACTACGTCGTTGGCAGTGGCCTGAATTACGCGAAAGTCTTGGAGGGTGAGCCCAGGCGAGTTCTTGCGAGCCTCCTGAAGGTCCTGCCATGAGTTGGCTTCGTGCGCCTCAATGATTAGATTGCGCACGCCGAGCTGTTCGATGAACGCCATTGCCTGCTGGCGCGCTCCGGCTCCAATCGACAGCATCGCGATCACCGCGGCTACGCCGAAGATCATGCCTAGCATCGTGAGCAAAGAGCGCAGCTTGTGCAGGAGAAGATTCTGAAATCCGAGTCCAATATCGGGGAAATAACGAGCCTTAAGCTGCTCTAGGTTCGACAAAGAGAAAGTGGGCGCGCTCATCGTATCGCTCCACTCGCCAGAGCCGAGGTGGCCTTGGCGCCGGATTTCTGCTTGCCAGTCGGATTCACCACGGCAACTTCTGTTCCTTCGCTGAGGCCTTCAATCACGACGCGGCTCTCCGTTCGATACTTCACCTTGATCTGCGTAGGATCGAAATCGCCGCCGCGCTTTACGTAAACAACTGGCTTACCGTCCTTATCGAACAAGGACTGCGCGGGCAAAGACAGAACATCGCGTAATTTCGCTCCATGGACCTTCACCACGGCGGATATACCGGGCCGCAGGTTGGGAGAGCTCTGCTCCAGGCGGAAGCTGGCGGGAAACTTGGCTTGCGAGTTGCCACTCCAGAAGTCGCGCGATGCGAGTCCGGCGACGGTCTTCACCTTGGCCAGTAGAACTTCACCGGGATGGGCGTCGATCTGCACTTCCGCGCTCTCATTCGGTGCTATGTTGGAGCGATCAGTCTCGCTAACCTTGGCTTGCACTTCCATCTGGCTCACATCGAGAACTTCGGCCAGTACGCGTCCGGACTGAACCAGGTCGCCGGCACGATATTCCTGGAGAATCATTCCGGGAAAGAAGAATCCGCCAGTGGCATCGCGATTCTCTTTTGCTGCAACGATGCCGTCGAGGGTCGACTTCAACGTCATGTTCTCGATGTTGTGCTGCGCGACCTGCATGGCGAGCCGAGCAGCGTTGCGCTTCTCTACCAGTACGTTGATTCCGGCTTCACCCGACGTGGCTCGGGACTTCACATCCTGCTCCAACTGCGCGAGCTTGCGTCGTGCTTCTTCGAGCGCGAGATTGTTTTTCTGCGCGTCGATCGAACTTACCAGTTCATTGCGGCCAACTTCGAGCTCGGCGCGGCGAACGTCGAAGCGCGCCGTCAGTAAATCGGTCTGATCTTTCGCCGCCTGTACAGCAGCATCGGCCTTCGCTTTGAGGATGTCCTGCTCAGCCTGGCGCAGCTGCGATTCGCTCTGCTCGAAGTTGTATTCCTGCTCGCTTGGATCGAATTGGACGATGGTGTCTCCTACTTTCACCGCCGTCCCCGTGCTCGCCATCGACACGATCTGGAGTGTTCCGTTCACCGACGGGGCGATCAGAGGAGCGCTGTGCGGAGCGCGCAGTTCGCCCGAGGTGAAGACGTCAATCTGAAGATCGCCGCGCTCGACTCGGGCAGTGGGAATTGGGATTTCCTTGGAGGAGAGGCTGCGAGCTGCGATCAAAGCTCCCTTGGTCCCGAGCACCGCGACGATCAAGGCGAACACGGCGATGATGATTCGAGTCTTCTTCATTTGCTCGAACTCACCTCGGTTGGATCTTTAAGGGCCACGCGCTCGCCTGGCTTGACCCCATCGACAATCTGGGCGGTCTCGCCGCTGCGGCGTCCGACTGTCACAGATCGCTGAGCGAAGTTGCGTCCAGCTTCCACGTACACGACAGTAGAGCCATTCTTTGGGAACAGAGCCTGCGTGGGAACCAGAACTGAATTGGGAACAGTATCCACTGCGATGCGAGCATTCGCCTTCATGCCGGGCTTAATACGAGGATCGGTGCGGTCGATCTTGAGGTCGAGGGTAAAGTTCTTCATCGGCGGCCAGCTCGAGAAATCCATCTTCGCCAACGTGCTGATATCGCGTACACGCCCGGGAAAATCGGAATCGGGAACAGCGTCGATGTGAACATTGGCCACCTGGTCGGCTTTCAGCTTGCCGCGATCGGCCTCCTCGACGCGCGCCTCGAAACGAATCGAGGTTAGATCGGGAATCTCTGCGATGGCCGCGCCCGGCCAAGCGCGGTCTCCCTCGCGAAAATCAGGGGCATTGCCGCCGAACATCGTGGCTCGGAAATTCGGAAGCACTGTCACCACGCCGTCTCCGGGGGCGCGCAAGGTGAGCGATGCGATCTGATGCTCTGCCAATTTCACGTCGAACAGCGACTTATCGCGCTTCTTTTTCTTCTGCGCGATGTCGGCTGCCGAGCCTAGTTTTCCGGAATCAAGCTTGGCCTGGGCTGCGCGGAGCTTCTCCTGCGATGAGGCGAGCGTGAGTTTGTTCTTTTGGCCATCAATTTCAGACAAGATCTCTGCCTTGCTTGCGTCGAGGCGCGCACTCTCCACGTTGTACTTCGCGGCCAGCGAGTCGGTCAGGTCCTGTTCCTGCGTCATGTGCTCCTGCGCTTCCTGCTGGCGGATCTCCGCCTCTGCGGAAGCCAGGTCGGTACGCTTTTGTTCCAGTGTGCGCTGGAGAGTGGTGGTATCGAACAGAACAACCACATCGCCGCTCTTGACTTGCTGGCCAGTCTTCGCCAGCGTGACAATCTGCAAGTCGCCGGCAGCAGACGGCGCTGTCAGCGTCTTGGATTGCCGGGCCTTAATTTCTCCGCGAATCGAGAGGTACTCGACAAATTCTCCACGCTTGACCTCGGCCGTGGGCACACTGCTTGACACAGCATGCGAGGAGCGCACGCTAAAGAAGATGGCGGCGGCAACTACCAGAAGAAAGAGAGTCGCCAGCGGCCAGCGCGGCTTGATGAATTTGTTGATCATCGACTCACGTTGCTCAGAACTTTGCTGCCTTCAGGAATTCCGGAAACCACCACCACCGTATCGTCCTCCCCACCGATCTGAACTGGTTTCTTCTCATATGTAGATCCATCTTCGGCCATCACGTAGTGATCGTCGCCGGAGGAGATAAGCGAGGCTCGCGGCACAGTGAGAACGTTCGGAAGACGTTGCAGCTCTATGTCCAGCGATGCAGAAAGATCAGGCATAAGACGGCCATCGGATCCCGAAATGGAAAACAGCACGTTGAACGAGCGGACTCTGTCGGAGAGTCCACTTGTAACTCCTATCGCGGCGATGCGCTCAACTTTTCCGGTGAACGACAAATCAGGATAAGCGTCGAGACCCACGCGAACGGGCTGTCCGACGCGGAGGAGCGATACGTCTGCCTGGTTAACCCGGGCGCGCACCTGCATGGTTCCGGGATTCACGATCTGCATGAACGGAACCCCGGCGCGGACCTCGTCGCCTTCCTGCACCTCTCCCATCTGGCCGCCCTTCCAAACGGAGTTCAGGACGACGATGCCGTCGATGGGCGCGTGAATCTCCAGTCGCGCTGTATTCTTCCGTGCGTACTCCATCGCTGCTTTCGCACGATCGCGCTGAATCTCTAGAGACTTCACCTCTGCCTGCGCAGCTTGCCGCTTGAGATCGAATGTTTTGCGGAGTTGCGCATAAGTAGCCTTGGCTTGTTCAAAGGCCAAATTGTTTTTCTCGGCGTCGATCTTCGAGAGAATTTCATTGCGTCTGACCTCAGCCGCAGCTGAGTTCATGTCATTCTCGGCCTGACGCAATCCGCTCTCATCGGCGGCGCGCGCCGTGGCCTGATCGGCCTTCTTCTTATTGATCTGCTCCACCAGATCCACGTAAGTGGCTTCCTGATCCAGGGCGTTCTTGATCTGTTGCTGCTGGTCGAATTGGACGAGCAGGTTGCCCTTGCTCACATGGCTTCCGCTTGGCGCCAATTTGGTAATGACCAGAGATCCCATTCCAGGACCGGACAAACGGGGCGGGGCAATCGCCAGAAAGTTTATGGCTTCTACTGTGCCGTGAAGCCGAATGCTGCGAACGAAGTCCGTACGTTTTACGGTTGTGACCGCTACCTGGACATTTGTCTGATTTCGAGAGGGTTTGAGTCCCTGCCAGATCAGCAGAGCGGCAATCGTCACTATCCCCAGGATAAGGACGACAAGCAGTGTGATCCGGCGGCGCTTAGGCGGCGCGGGAACAACTTGAAGCTGAGCAGGCGGTTCAGCGTGTCCGGTCGCCGGTGCTTCGAGTAGGTCCTTCAAGATAGGGCCCGCCATCTGCGCTAGTATCCAGAGACTAGCGCCAGTATCTTAGCGTCTTTTTGGACGAACGACACTATCGGGAGTTAGCACTATTTCAGTAGCTGAACTAGTTACCAGTCAGCCAAGCTATGAACGAGGACTATTGTGGGAACTTGCGGCCGAAATTTGAATATTTGATTTCAATACAAGCTGCCTATCGGACTACTTGGAAGCTTCGAGCTCGCGCGCCATCTGCAGCAGTTTGGTCACGCTGTTCCAGTTTCTGCCGGTTCCGGGAGTTCCCAGTGCCTTTTCAATCGTCGTCCAGGGGAGTTTTGTCTTTCCCATGCCATTCGGGAAGTAGATGTAAACCTCGCGGCCGCTCATTCCCAATTCCTCGGGATCGGCTTTCATCGCAAGCACTTTCTCCCGTCCCTGCGAGTTTGGCTCGCCGGCAAGGAAAAGGACGAGCAGCTTGCTCGGTTCAATGTCGCGCCGCTTGGCGAACGGATTCCGGGCGATTGCGTCTTCTAACTCGGTTGAGGATCGAAGAATGATTTCCGGCCTGCAGCCAAAGCTTTTCTCGATCCCATTCTGAATCTTCTTTGCCAACCGGACGGTATCGCGCTCACTGGTCCGAAAGACGACGTTGCCGCTTTGTACGTAGGTTTGCGGGTCCTTCATGCCCAGAGACTCATAGAGCGCTCTAAGGGCATCCATTTTGATCTTGTTGTGTCCTCCGACATTAATACCGCGGAGCATGGAAATGGTTACGTGCATATCGGGACAATATATCGTGAGATCCTCGCCGGCATCGCTCGTTATGGTAGGAGGAATGAAATGAACGGAGCGCCGGGTGCCCCGCCGGGCGTACGAAGATCATGGGTTTACCTTTAACGTTAAGAAGCAGTTGACGGTACGCCGGCGAGAGCGCCCGGCGCTCCGTGACTGCAAGGCTGACACATCTTGATCAACTCAAGGTCTATCTATCGAGTACTTCCGGAACCGGCAAGGCGTTCACCAAGTCACGCGTGTATGGATGGGATGGATGCTTAAGTATCTCGCTCGTGAGTCCGACTTCAACCAATTCGCCATTGCGCAGGATCGCGATGCGATGGCAAAGAGATGAGACTGCCAGCAGATCGTGGGAGATGAAGAGGATACCGGTTCCCATATCACGACTGAGCTGGCGGAATATGTTGAGCACTTCTTTCTGTGTGATCAAATCCAGCGAACTAGTGCATTCGTCGGCCAGTAGCAGCGAAGGGCGATGCAGCACTGCCATGGCAATGAGCACGCGCTGGGCCTGGCCAACACTGAGTTGAGCCGGTTTCCGATTCAGGAATTTTTCGTCTACATCGAGATTCAGACTCCGCAGGATCTCCAGAAACCGTGGGGTGCACTGCTTGCGGGTGCCGGGCTCGTGTGCGCGCCAGGTCTCGTACATCTGCGTACTGATCTTGAGAGCTGGATTTAGCGATGACATTGGGCTTTGCAGAATTAGTCCAATGTCACGACCGCGGATGCTTCGCATCTCGGATTCCGACAAAGTTGTTAGCTCGCGTCCCTTGAGACGGATGCTGCCGGATGTTTTGCCGCCTTTGAGGTCGAGCAGTCGCAGAATGCTCAGGGCCAGTGTGCTCTTTCCGGAGCCGCTTTCCCCAACTAGTCCGAGGATCTCTCCTGGTTGCATTTCCAGATTGAGATTGCGAAGGACACCGGGCTTTGCGGAATAGTCAGCGGAAATGGCGAGAGAAAGTAGTGGCACCGCCGTCGTCAGTGATTCCGCCCTTGTCGTTTCGCCTGACGCCCGGCGCTCGGTCTTCGCCGCGCTCTCCGGTTCCCGCTCCATTTCAACATCTCTGGTCTTCATCGCACTCATTTGCTTAGCGAAAGATACTCGATGTTCCAGTAGGTTTGCGGAGTTAATACAACAGGATCTGCATTTTTCACTTTGGGCGATATAGCTACTAGCGCATTCTTGTCGACGAGATGAATCGTTGGATTCTCCTCGGCGGCGATTTCCTGCACTTTGTCGAAGGCTAGCTTTCGCTGCTTGCGATCGAGGGTTGACGCCTGCGCACGCATGTATTTGTCGATCTCAGCTTCCCACGGTGTCTCAGGAGTCTTCTGAGCTGGGTTCCACTCGTGAAGGTCGGCGGAGCTAAGCCATACATTCATCTGCGCATTCGGATCAAGGTCGACATTCGTGAATCCCAGCAGAACTGCATCGTAATTAAAGGTCCTGGTTACCCGCTCGATGATCGAAGGGAAGTCGAGCGGAACGAAGTTCACGGTAACGCCAATCTGCTGAAGGTCTTGCTGAATCAGGCTGCCCATGCGTTCACGCGGCTTGTTTCCCGCGTTGGTAATAAGCGAGAAGCTCACGGAATGACCAGCCTTGTCTTTAAGCACATCGCCATCTCTGCGGAACCCTTCCTGCTTCAATAGTTGAAGTGCTCCGTTTGGGTCGTACGGCGTTGGCTGCAAATTCTGATCGAACCAGAACCTGTTTGCCGGACTGACTATTCCAATAGAAGGCGTCGCATGCCCACGAAAGGCTACGCGTGCCAGATCGGCGCGATTGATTGCCATTGACATCGCGTGCCGGAAATTGCGCGAACGAAACCATGCTTTCTTGTACTCGGGCAGTGGCGACCTGCCGACTTCATTGAACCAGAGCTCTTCAGGTTCGACCGATGGCCCCAAATCGCGTGCAGCAGGTGGATCCTCGCTGCGCAGCTGCTCATAAAGGTCGGGAGAGAGGCCGTTAATCAATTGAATGTCACCTTGCCGGAACCGTATGAGCTCCGTGTCACGGTTCGAGAGCACATAAAGGCGGACCGTACTCAGATAGGGAAGCTGCTGCCCTGAGTTGTCTTTTTTCCAATACTGCGGGTTGCGTTTGAGCAGGACGTATTCTCCCGACTTCTGTTCGCCAACGCTGAACGGCCCCAAAACGACACTAGAATCTGCCTTGCCGGCCGTGCGAGCCGGAGAGATCGCGATCTCGTCAAAGAGCCGCTCGATACCGGCAATCGGATGTTCAAACTCGATGCTGAGCTTATCTTTTTCCTGCGCTTGTATCGTCGCAGCCCCGCCTGCGCGGAATGAATCGCCCTTTGGTGAATGCAAATTGGGATCGAGGGCAGCCTTTAGAGTGGCAACGACGTCGTCGGCTGTAAAGTCGGTGCCGTCGGAGAATTTCACGCCGGGGCGCAAATTCAACGTGATGCGGCGGCCGTTTTCGTCAATGGTCCAGCTCGTCGCAAGCTCCGGCTGGTTTTCTTGCGTCTTACGATTTACTCGAATTAGAACTCCGCCGGTGAGATAGCGAACGATGTCGGAGGAGTCATCCTCCGCCATGAGCGGGTTAAACGTTTTCGGATCGGACTTGATGGTGACGCGAAGTTCACTACTGGTCTGCATCGAGCGGGTACATCCTGAAAGTAACGAGGCGACCGACAATAAGAGCACTAGGGAGATAGTCGAAGCCTTGGCTGCTACTTCCCCCGATGACCCGATCACCGGGGTCCCCGGCAAGCGCCGGTGTTGCAGTTGCTGGGGTGGGGTCACCCGATCACCCGATTTCTGCATTAGGCCGCGTACTCCTCACCGGAAAGAATGAATTGAAAGAGGCTCATTACTAGTACCAAAGAGATCAGAGGAGCCCACAGCCAGGGACGATGCGCGAGCGCCGCATAGTTCTCAAGTTCGCGCAGCAGATTTCCCCAGGAGGGAAGAGGCTCAGTTACTCCGAGTCCGAGCATTCCCAGATTTGCCTCGGTAAGAATAAAGAGTGGCACCGAGATCCAGAACTGGGCGATAAGTAGAGGTTTTACGTTTGGCAGTACATGCCGTAGAAGGAGTCGCAGGGGTGGGCATCCGGAAGCTCTTGCCTGCAGCACAAACTCTGAGTTTCGGAGATCTCGCACGGTTGCGGCGACGATCCGCGCCGAGGCAGCCCAGCCCAGTGCTCCGAGTAAGGCAAATGTGACCACAATGGACGTGACCGCGGGAATGTCCAACGGCAACAAGGCACGTACAGTCAGAAGTAGGAAGAGCCAGGGCAGGCTGAGAAAGAGATCTATTACGACCTTCGTGAGCCGGTCCGAAACTCCACCGATGTAGGCACCTGCGCCACCAATCAGCGCGGCAAGCAGCGTTGACAGCAATGCGGCAGCTGGAGCAAGGAGCAGAGAAATGCGCATCCCATAAAGAAGACGAGAGAGGCGATCGCGTCCAAGCTCATCGGTCCCGAGCGGATATTGCTGTGCCGGCGGATGATTCAAGTCCTGCCTGAACTGCTTGGCATATGGCGCTGGGGCCATGACGTTGGCGGCGAGAGCAATGAGGAAGACGACCGCAAGCAGCGCTACAGCAGCCCACCGACTGGCGGTCACAGCACATCCCTCGTTGCTGTGGGAGTCAGTAGATCAGAAAAGGAATTTGCCGTTACCGTGACCAGCGCAATGATCAACGTGAGGTTCACGAGCACAGGCACGTCGCGCGCGAGCGCGGATCTCCAGGCAAGCTGTCCCAAACCGGGATAATCGCAAACCACCTCAACTGGGATCGCCGCGCCAAGTGCGAGACTGACGGTCACGCCGGCGAGAGCCAACATTGGTGCCGCCATATTCGGCATTACATGCCAGCCGAGAATGCGAAGCCCACTCAATCCGCGAGCCTTGGCCGTGAGTACATGGGGCATCGCGTAAGTCTTGATAAGGAGGTTACGAGCAAAGCGAAATACTTTGGGAAAGACAATCAAGGCAATCGCCAGCCTTCCAGGCGAGCCGACCACGAGAAACAGAAGGGCCAAAACGGCCGAAGGAATGCACAGGAAGACTCCAGTGATCAGCGAAGCCGTTGTGCTGTACAAGGGAGATCGTTTCCAGGTTGCGGGTAGCGCGAGCGCCAAGCCGAGCAACCATCCGCCGCCTAGGCCTATCGCCAACGAATACAGAGTCTCTGGTACTCGGTCGCGTAACAGTTCCAGAACGGGACGATTCAGCGAGCGGGAGTATCCGAAGTCGCCGCGTGCGAGTTGCGCCAGGTAGTGGGCATAGTAGGAAAGCACATTCCGTTCACGCGCGTCTTGGTGGTGCAGGGCTTGGCGAGTCTCAGCGCTCAGTTGCGCATTTAAATCGCTTTCCTGCACACCAAATCCTGGGGCAAAGCGAACGAGTGTCGCGCCGAGCAATCCACCAATGAATGCGGTCAGCAGAATTGTGATCAATTGTCGACCGATGGCCTTCAGCGACATCGCGCGAACACTACCTCACTTGCTTCGGAATATGACAGTGTGAGCAGTTGGCGTCCAGCGTTTCTACGGGAAGGGAACATCGCAAGTACCGTCTCGACTCAGCCTTTGTGCAGGGCGTAAGAGCGGAGCTTGCGGCTTAGTGTCCGCCGCGAGATGCCGAGAATTCTGGCGGCCTTTTGCTGATGGCCTTCCGTACCTCGGAGCGCCCGAAGGATGAGGTCCTTCTCCATGCGGTCGAGTGGTGCAGCGATCGGGGCATCCGCAGAATCAAGACGCGGACGGAATTCCTGAATGTGGCTCGGCAATTCGTGTGCAGTGATCGTCTCGCTAGGACAGAAGACGGCCGCAGTAAGCACGACATTACGCAACTCGCGAACGTTGCCTGGCCAGTGATAATTCTCCAGCGTCAGTTTTGCTTCCTGACAAAACGTCAGGTGCGGATACGCCGCATGCAGAAAGAAGTTGGCGAGAGGAATGATGTCTTCCCGGCGCTCACGCAACGGAGGAACATGCAGATGAATCTGGTTCAGCCGATGAAACAGGTCGTTGCGGAAGGCGCCCTTTGCCACCTGATCTTCCAGGTCGCGGCTGGTTGCAGCGATGATGCGGGCATCAGTCGAAACCTTCTTGAGTCCGCCAACGCGGTAATACGGAGTTCCGTCCAGCACGCGCAGCAGTTTTACCTGCGTGCGCGGTTCGAGTTCGCCGATTTCATCGAGAAATAGCGTTCCCTCGTGGGCTAACTCGAAGAAGCCGGCTTTCTGGGTATTGGCTCCGCTGAAGGCACCCTTCTCGTATCCGAACAGTTCGCTCTCAACCAGATGTTCGGGAAGTGCACCGCAATTCACGTCGATCCAGGGCATACTACAGCGCAAGGAGAAGTGATGAATCGCTCGCGCGATGATTTCTTTTCCGCTTCCGGTCTCTCCCGTAATTAGCACCGAGGCATTGGTCTTGGCGATGCGCTCGGCGGTCGCCATAAGGCGCTGAAGCGAAGGGCTGTGCACAATCGCGGGCACACCCAGCAGGATCTGCGGGTTGGAGTCAGTGGGCAAGAGATTTAGAAGCTGATTCTGGAAAGCTTCAGGTGTACGTAACAACTTACTGCTGAAGATGTGTGAAATCTAAAGTGATAAGACCAGAGGGGGTTACCTTCGGTCACCTGCTGCAGTTACTTTAGGGAAGTCCAGCCCTCTTCAAGCTGCTTCTGCAGAATCCAGCGCTTCAAGTCGGTCGCGGAACTCTCTTCAATCTGCCGGAATCTGATTCCAGCGTGTCCGTCCCGAGAGCACCAGGCAATTTCAGCCTCGGCTTCAACTGGTACCTCGATCCCTGGAATGTTGAAGTTCAAGTGAAGAGTAAGGGCGTTTTGGGCCTCAAACGGAACCTTTTTCAGAGCGATGCCGCCCAAGCTAACGTTGGTGGCCTCAGCAACGAACTCATGGCCGTCAGAAGTCTTAACTCTTACAGGTATTTCGAGGGTACTGCGAAAGTAGTTCTGCTGCCGCTGGCTGAGGACACCCAGGCTGTCGGGGCTCTGTTGCGATTGCTCGCGCATCTGCTTCAGTTGACGGCTGAGCGTACGACGGGAGATTCCTAGCTCTTCGGAGGCCAAGCCTTGATGTCCGCTGTGCCTGGCCAAAGCCTCCAGAATCCGTTGCTTCTTGATGTCACGCAGGGCCCCGGTGGCCGGAGGCGTTGGAACAGGAGAATAGGGAATCGAACCAATCTTCGGAGGAACGGTGGCAGCCCGGCTTAATCGCGGCTCAGAGAACTCAATTTCGGGCGGCATATCCGAAAGCTGTACAACGTTGTTAGTGCATAACGCTCCGGTTCTCAGCATTACGTTGCGAAGTTCGCGAACATTGCCGGGCCAAGGATAGGCCTCAAGGGCAGCGGCGGCGGCGGGAGCAAGTTCCGCCTCTGGATGGTTTGCCTTCAGGAAGTATTCTGCCAGTAGCGCGATATCCTCCTTTCGCTCTCGCAATGGCGGCACGCGCAGCTGAAACTGCGACAAGCGATGGTACAAATCGCCCCGAAACCGTCCCTCTTTTACCGACTGATCGAGTTCCTGGTTGGTTGCCGCGATCAACCTTACATCGACGACTACCTTTTTCGTGCCTCCGAGGCGGTAATAAGGCACTCCATCTAGGACGCGGAGCAGCTTCACCTGCAGCTTGGGTTCAAGTTCGCCAACCTCATCCAGGAATAAAGTCCCCTTACTTGCGAGTTCGAAGAACCCCGGTTTTGAGCCTTCAGCGCCACTAAAGGCCCCCTTTTCGTACCCGAATAACTCACTTTCGACCAAATGTTCTGGAAGCGCGCCGCAGTTTACGTCGACCCAAGGTTGGTCACCTCGCTGGGAATGGAAGTGTAGGGCCCGTGCTATCAATTCCTTCCCTGTACCTGTTTCTCCGATGATGAGCACCGCAGCATTATGGTGGGCGACGCGCTCTACCATCTGCAGCAGTCGTCTCATTGACTCACTGCGAAACACTGCCTGCACGCCAGGCAAGTCTAGAATTACAGGTTCACTGCTCAAACGAAATGGCCTTTCGAAGCCTTGGGCCGGAGTGTAGGCCAGCAGAGTAGATGACCGCAACTCAAATAAAAAGCGGTACTTGGCCTGACAATGGCTTCCCAAAAGCCCTATTTCTAGGGCTTCTCAAACACTGGTTCGGTCGCCTCGGATACTCCCTGATAGTGGCGCAACCGCAGGACATGCTGTCTCAGTTGCGCTGGCGCACTGAGCCAATGTGTCCCAAGCTGTGGATTTTCATTTTGGTATTTATTCCTAAGCTACACAAAACAAAGAAAAATCTATGCTTTCTATTCACAGGGGGCCGTGGAAGGAGAAGTGCTTGATTAGAGGGTGCGAGGGTAACAATGCAGGCCGACCGACTTAAGGCTGGTGCATTCATCACATTGATCGCATTCTCAGGCGCCTCAGTGTTCGCCTACGGAATGCTCAACTGGCAAGCCCATGAAATAGTGCGGCTGGTGGTGTATATCGTCATCGCCGCCGTTGCTTCCGGGCTCAAGGTAAGCCTACCGGGCGTGAACGGGACGATGTCCGTCAACTTCCTGTTCGTCCTGCTCGGCATCGTCGAACTCAATCTTCCAGAAACTTTGCTCATTGGCCTCACGGGCATCATTACTCAGAGCCTGTGGAAGTCACGCAGAATCACCCCAGTTCACCTCACGTTCAACTTGGGCGGCAATGCGCTGGCGATCGGCGCTGCGTACTCGGCTTACGAGTTCGTGAACAACCGCTGGTTTGCACGCAGCCTTCCGCTGTCGCTGGTGGTTGCGGCTTCGGTGTACTTCCTGGCCAACACGATTCCGATCGCGGGAGTGATCTCGCTTACCGAGAACAAACCGGTCACAAAGACCTGGAAGGAATGCTATTTCTGGTGCTTCCCGTACTACCTGTTTGGTGCGGCCTTAACCGGACTAGCACACCTGATCAACCAGCATGCCGGATGGGAAACTTCGCTGCTCGCTTTCCCGGCGGTCTACTGGATCTATCGCTCGTACCGCCTGTACCTCGAACGCCTGGAGCATGAGAAGGGCCACGTTGAAGACATGGCCGCTCTGCACTTGCGAACCATTGAGGCACTGGCTCTGGCGATCGAAGCCAAAGATCACACTACCCATGAGCACCTTAAGCGCGTGCGCGTGTATGCGGTCGAAGTCGCGAAGCAGCTGAAGGTCTCGGAAGAAGAATTAGAAGCGCTGAGGGCTGCCTCATTGCTCCATGACATCGGCAAGCTGGCAGTGCCTGAACACATCATTTCCAAACCGGGAAAACTGACGCCCGAAGAATTCGAGAAGATGAAGATTCACCCCATCGTGGGCGCCGAGATTCTGCAGCGCGTTCAGTTCCCATATCCGGTTGTGCCTATCGTACGTGCTCACCACGAAAAGTGGGACGGCAGCGGATATCCGTTCGGCCTGCGTGGAGAAGAGATTCCGATTGGAGCCCGTATTCTGGCTGCAGTCGATTGCCTGGATGCGCTCGCCTCTGATCGTCAATATCGCCGCGCGCTGCCGCTGGACGAAGCCATGCGCCACGTAGAGATGGAAGCGGGCACTAGCTTCGATCCGGCAGTAGTTGCGGAACTCAAGAGGCACTATCAAGAGCTAGAGCGGCAGGCCCAGGATCAGGATCATCCGCTGGTCAGGCTCTCTACGGACGTAAAGGTCGAAAAGGGCACCCCTGCCGCAGGACTCGAGCACAACGAAGGCAACAAAGACGAACTGCCGGTTGTGGCAAAGGCTCATCAAGTGGAGTTCCTGTCGTCCATCGCGAGCGCACGTCAGGAAGCGCAGATGCTGTTCGAGCTCAGCCAGACCATCGGCAATTCGCTTTCGCTCGACGAAACGCTTTCAGTGTTGTCTGTGCGCTTGAAGCGATTGATTCCATACGACTCCATCGCGATCTACTGCAAGAAGGACGATCGCCTCGTCCCTGAGTTCGTCACTGGCGACAACTTCCGCTTGTTCTCGTCGTTGCAGATTCCGATGGGCCAAGGCCTCTCCGGCTGGGTAGCGCAGAATCGCAAGGCCATCGTGAATGGCAACCCATCGGTCGAGCCGGGATATCTTGCTGATGACACCAAGTTCAGCACACTGCGCTCCGCATTATCCGTGCCCCTCGAAGGCTTGCAGGGCGTGCTCGGAGTGTTGTCCTTGTATCACTGCGAGAAGGACGCCTTTACCAACGATCACCTGCGAATCCTGCTGGCGATCGCCTCAAAGCTTGGACTGTCCATCGAAAATGCATTGAAGTACCGGCTGGCCGAGACGTCGGCAACCACCGACTATCTCACCGGACTGCCCAATGCGCGTTCGCTCTTCCTGCACCTTGATCGAGAGATGTCCCGTTGCCGCCGCCACGAAGAAACTCTCACGGTGCTGGTCTGCGATCTCGATGGATTCAAGCAGGTGAACGATCGCTTCGGACACCTCGAAGGCAACCGCCTGCTACGAGTATTCGCGCAGAAGCTGAAAGAGTCCTGCCGCGAATACGACTACGTAGCCCGCATGGGCGGCGACGAATTCGTAATCGTCGCTCCCGGACTCGCTCCAGAAGCAAGCCTGGAACGTACCTCCTACTTCAACGATCTCGCCATTGAGGCGGGAAGGCAAGTAACCGGTGAGGAAATCGTGTCGCTGAGTGTTGGCTCTGCCTACTATCCGAAAGACGGACGCGATGCCGAGCAACTGCTCGCCGAAGCCGATCGCCGCATGTACGTGGTAAAGCAACAGCACCACGCCGGCGTAGACATTCCTCAAGAAGTTCCTCGAGCCGCCAAGGTGAACTGAGCACCTTCAAGCCCGGGGCCCTCGCAGAAAACCCCAGCCGCAAGGCTGGGGTTTTCGTTTCTCCGGAAATTCCAGCAAACAGGGAGTAAAACAGGGGAGTTTCAAATTCGGTCTCAAAATCTTCAAATTCTGCCCAAAATCTGCAAATTTCACTCAAAGGCAGGGAATTAACAGGGATTTTCTGTGGATTTCTCGCGAAACTGCTGTCGACAAAGTGGTTAATTCCCGTTCTCGCGGGATTCAAGAAATTAACAGGGAGCTATCAGGGATTCGCACTCGTCCAAAACCAATGGACGCTCCGCACGCTGTGGATTGCGGCCTTGAGCCGTCAACATAGCCTCTCGATTTTAAGCCGCGACCGCCATTTCGATCTGGTACGCGGAGTCTGCGGGTCGACTGCTAGCTTCCGGATTGCCGACTACTCGCCCAGAACCGCGGGATGCACACGGCCAATGGCAAATTCCCGATGGCTACCAGCACGGTCTGCCAAGTGGACGTCTAAGTGAGGATGCTGATTTGGCGCGAGATCGACTTTTTATTTAGTGGTGAGAAGCGGATCTTTCAATAGGAATCGTGAAGGACGCTCTAATAGAGTAAGCGTTGCCCTCCATAGGCCATATCCATCAACGAGCTTACGGCGGAATGCCGACGCGTCGAAGAAGGTCAGCGAACCGGGGATCGGAGCGTAGGGGGTCCCACAATGCCTCGACTTTGAGGTAAGCGAGGCGATTGAAGCGTTCCTCGTAAGCCTGCTCCAGCCAAGTGAAGGCCTGATCTTTGTCTTCCAGCCCCGCATAGACCAGGGCAACGAAAAGGGCAGGTACAAAACACTGCTTCGAAGCCGCCTTAAGCTTATCGATCATCTGTAGCGACTTCTCTGGCTCGCCTGATCGAGCATGCGCGTATCCAAGAAGGGCGAGAGATGCGGCGCTGCCTTTGGTCAATGCAGAATACTTTTCCAGCGCGGACAGACCTTCTCGGTACATTCCTTTCGAGACATACACCTGTCCCAACACCGCATATGAGATGGCAAAATTCTCATCCATCTCCAGCGTGTTATGGGCCTGCTCGATAGCACGGTCAAATTTCCGTGCGAGGTAAAGCTGTACCGCTAGGCTATGGCTGACAGCGGGGGAAGCAGGTTCGAGATCGAAGGCGCGTTTCGCCACTTCCACGGCTTTCTCTGATCGTCCGAGAGAGCTGAGATAGAAAGGATAGAACGTGTGAGCTCTGGAATAAGCCGGATTCAGGGCGAGGGCTTGCTCAAAGTGCTTTCTGGCAGTCGGCCAATCCCCATCGTATGTGAAGCTGATGTATCCCAGTGAGACGTGAGCTTCCGCGAGGTCCTTGTCTATCTCCAGCCCCTTCACAGCGGCTCTTTTCGCTTCTGGCATTGCCTCCCGCGGTGCGACCACGTTGAAAAATGACAAATAGGCGTAGGTGTCAGCCAAACCTGCGTATGCCAGCGAATAAGCTGGGTCTTGGTCGATAGCCTGGCGGAAATATTCAACGGCTTTATGAAAACCTTCTGGGTTCCGTTTGTTCCAGTGGTAGCGTCCCTTCAGGTAAAGTCGATACGCTTCGGCGTCCTCCGTGTAGTGTTTCGTCAGTCGCTGCTTCTCATCGGCGGTCAACTGCAGCCGCAATTTCTCAGAAATTTCTCTGGAAAGATCAGCTTGGAGGGCAAAAACGTCCTCCGCCTTGCGGTTGTATTGGCCACCCCACAGCTGCGCGCCCGTTGCAACATCCATTAGTTCGGCCCGGACGATCAGCGTATTCCCGCGCTGCAGCAGTCTCCCCGAGACCACGGCGCGAACGTGCAGATCGTTCCCCGCCCTTTGGGTGTCGATATCCTTTCCTTTGTAGCGGAATACGGTGCTGCGTGCGACGACGCGCAGGTTCCGGATTTGGGAAAGATTGTTGATCAGGGTTTCGGTGATGCCATCGCTCAAGTATTCCGCGTCGGGATCGGCGGTGTCGCTGGCGAAGGGCAGCACCGCTACCGATTCGATGGCCTCCTGGTGGCGCCCCAGGGCGACCGCCTTGACCGGAGCGATGAAACGGTAGCCCTTGCCCGAAACGGTTTCAACGAATGCCGGCGACTCGCGCGAATCCCTCAGAGCTTGTCGCAACTTGCGGATCGCCGTATTGACTCCCATTTCGATGTCAACGAAGACACCTGGATCCCACAACCGTTTTGCGATGTCGGCGCGGGAGACGAGCTGGCGACGGCGTTCTACTAAAAGGATGAGCAGTTCCATTGGGTGGCGCTCAAGGTGGACCGGCTGCCGGCCTCTGCGCAGCTCGTAGGCCGATATATCGAGTTCGAAATCACCAAATTGAAACGCTGAGTGTGAATCAGGCTGTGACATACGCCTAGATCGCCACCACCGGGCCGGACCATGCTATCCGCCGCTTCAGAAAAACTCCAGATTAACTTCAGGCACTGTCTATGGTCATCAATGCTGACCAATGTCACTATGCCCTCGTAATCGCCGCAGCGACGGAAACCACATCATTGATATTCAAAAACAAGAAAGAGAACCCTCCATGACATCAAGAAATCTGAAGCGCTTTGCAGCCTCCGGTAAGACAGCAGCAATGGTTCTGGCCGGCATGCTGGTTCTGGGGTCCGGATTGACAGCCAGGTCTCAGTCGCAGGACGCTGAGTCTCACAACGGCCTGGAAGGGACGTGGCGCCTGCAAGTCACAGTCCGCGACTGTCAGACGGGCCAAGCTCTGAGAACCTTCCCGGCCATGTTTACCTTCGCCAAAGGGGGTACGCTAAGCGTGACGACCGCAGGCCAGCTCCCCTCGTTAAGCACTACCGGCCTGGGTGTCTGGCGGCACACGGACGGCCACACTTACAGCGCGGTGTCTGAGGCCTTCATTTTTAGCTCCGCCGGCGCCTGGACGCAGACCCACAGGCTGACCCGGGTTATCGAGATCGCTAACGACGCGCAAGAGTTCACCGATACAGTTGCGCTTCAAATCTTCGACACCAACGGTAACCTGATTGTGACCGGCTGCGCCACGAGCGTCGCGAGTCGCTTCGAATGAGCATTCGCTGAAATTCTAAAACTTAGTTCCGTCTCTGAAGGTGAGAATAGGCGCTCAATTTCTCTCGCCGGAGCCTATTGTGGTCCGGATAACGGGTTACTCGGAACTAACTCTTACGCTCAATCGCAACTTCCGTAGCCGACTATCGGGAAGTGATTCTCAGACGCAGGCTCGCGATGGAAGCCAGATTGGTAACTGTTATGTATGTTGCAACTCTGTGTCCCTCCATCGAACCTCACCAACGGCGCTGGCGTTGCCGGCACTTCGAAACTTCGCGGCTATTTCACCATCCCCACTACCAACAGCGAGGAATGCTCGGCGGTGTGGTACACGCGTTGGCTTGACGGTTTGAAGTCGCTGAGTTTCGCTTTGGGAATGTCGGTGAAAGTTTGCGGATTCATGTCAACCAGGGGAAACCACGAGCTTTGGATCTGCACCATGATGCGATGTCCGCGACGGAAGGTGTGGTTAATGTCCGGCATGTCGTAGTTCACCGCCGTGACTTCGTTGGCAGTCAGAGGCTGCGGATTGTCCCAGCCGTTGCGGAATTTTGCGCGCATGGGCTCACCGCGCAGCAGCATCTGGTATCCGCCCATTTTTTCCTGCGGCATCTCAATATCGGTGGGGCGAGGGGCGTCCTGCGGAGGGGGATCGTCGAAGTCTGCCGGATACTCGTCGATCAGCTTCACCACAAAATCCGAATCGGTACCGCTGGAAGAGACCTGCAGGTGGGGAAGCACGGGACCGGCCAAGGTAACGTCGTCCTGCAGTGGGTCGCTCTCGTAGACCAGCACGTCAGGACGTTTGGACGCGAAGCGTTGATCCCCGACCATGTACTCTTTTGGAACTCCAATAGCCGCGTACCCGAGGAATGGGACCGGGTGGCGCGGATCGCTCACATACTCATCGAAGGCCGCTTCGCCCGAAGCCGGTGGATCGAACGAGAGCTTTCCGTTCGCACGCAGGTAAAGCGACCTGCTCTGCGCCTCCTTGGGAGGCCACGCGGAGTACTGCCGCCAGACATTGCTGCCGGTCTCAAAGACGTTGGCTTCGGACAGATGAGCGTCGCCGTTGCCCTTCAGATACTGTTCAAAGAACGGCAGGATGATGTGATCGCGATAATAATCGGCGGTGTTGGAATGGAAAAGCACGCGGCCCATGCGCTGCCCCTGATAGGTCGCCCAGCCGCCATGCGTCCATGGTCCGATTGCGATACCGTTGAAAATTCCCGGATTGCTCTTCTCGATGGCGTGGTAGGTCTTGAACGGACCTTCCAGATCCTGCTCATCGAACCACCCGCCCACGGTCAGCACCGCGCACTTCACGCCTTTCATGTGCTGCGAGAGGTCGCGCGGCTTCCAGAAATCGTTGTAAACGGCATTGTTTGCCTGATCGTCAAACAGCGGACTCTCGACCATCGCTTCCAGATTCGCGATCGGGTAATGGCGCAGAAAATACTCATAGCCGTCCGTGGTGCCGTATTCGTACGGCGAAAACGGCTGGGATGGAGGCAGCTCCAGGTCGGTGCTGCGCGGCTTGAAGCGAGCATAAAAGCCGAAGTTCGCAGCTAACATGAAGGCTCCGCCGTGGTAGCCGTCGTCTCCGTCAAACAGGTTTGTCATTGGGGCCTGCGGTGACGCGGCCTTGATCGCCGGGTGCGAATTGATGATGCTCGCCGACGTGAAGAATCCCGGATAGGAAATTCCGTAGATGCCTACCTTGCCATTATTGTTGGGCACATTCTTCAACAACCATTCGACGGTGTCGTAGGTATCCGTGCTCTCATCGACGTCTTTAGGCGAACTGGGACGATCGAATTGCGGAGGCATATCTACAAAGCGTCCCTCCGACTGATACCGCCCGCGAACATCCTGAAATACAAAGATGTAGCCAGCCCGCTCGAAAGCCTCCGACTGCGCCAGCCTGGTTCGGTAATGGTCCTCGCCGTAAGGAGCGACGCTGTAAGGCGTGCGCGTCATCAGGAACGGATACGGATGCGACGCATCCTTAGGGACATAGACGGAGGTAAAGAGATGAACGCCGTCGCGCATCGGAATCCGGTATTCGTACTTCGTGTAGTGGGCCTTTAATTCGAAAGGCTCCGGCTTCCGTTCCTCAGCAAAGACGACGACCGCCAGCAGCGCAACAAGCAATAAGAGTGCAGACTTCATCAGTTCTCCGATTCGAGATTGGAAGGGTTGAGAATAAAAAGGATGAAATTACGCGTCTGGGGAGAGAACGTCAAATCGGCAAAAAAGGGCAATTGAACGAGGTGTTCGGAACACTCTCCCGAAGGCAATGCCGGCTTGCAAGCCGCCAATTTCGTGGCCGACACTATTACTTCCGAGTTGCCGACCATCCGGGAGTTCGGGCTGCGATGATCACAAGCGCGTTTCTCGGGGAACGATCACTAATTTCATCTCGACTCGATGAGCGTTTGCAGCACGGCTTCCAGCGCGACTTTTCCCTTTCGAGAGCCAGCCTCAGCGCTCTCGAACTCGATCCAGCCTTCGTTGAAGACATCAAGCATCTTGATGCGGGGTGTGGGGTTCTTCATGCCCTGCGATTTGAATAGCGACTCCCAAGTTTCGCGCGGTACCGGTTCCATTCTCACAGGACGGCCAAGCAGATCAGCGAAGGTGGTCGCGATCTCGTTAGGAGTCACACGATGCGGCCCCTACAACTCGACGACTCTGTGGCCTTTCCAGGTCTCCTGGAGCAGTTCGGCAGCTACACGGCCAATGTCGGCTGTGGCAACCATCGGTACCGGCTTATCGATGGGTTGCAGGAAGCTCAGAATCACACCGTCATTGGTCGCCGAAGCGACATCCCAGCTACAGTTCTCCATGAACCATCCTGGCCGCAGAAAGGTAATCGGCATCGACAACTCTCCAAGCACTTGCTCGATAATGGTGTGCTGCGTAAGCAGGTTCGATTGAGTCGCCTGTGCGCCGATCGTGGACAGGTATGCGACTCTGCCCGGACGCGCTGCCGCGAGCGCCGATCTCAATGTGGCGGCCGTCGCTCGCGCCTCGTGAAAGTCTGGCGACGGATCGAAGTTCGGCGGAATGAGCACGAACACGCTTTCGGCCCCTTTGAATGCTGAGGTGAGCGCCCCAGCATCATTGATATCCGCACGCACGAGGTCGCAGCCAAGCTGTGCCCAAGCTTCGCCTTTACGGAGGTCGCGCACCACAGCTCGGACAGGCTGGTTACCGGCCAGAAGGTTGCGCGCCACCTCTCCACCAACTTTGCCGGTGATTCCAGTAATTGCAAACATTGGATTGGTTTCTCCTTGACCGTTCAAAGGCAGTTCCGCTCATGACGGCGAACGATCGTAAGAATAAAAATCACAGCCAAAGAATGGACTAGGCGGCGCTTTTCGATTGACCAGTGAAGTCCTTCGGCGTCAGCACATCGTTGAGGCCTATCCGACGCAGGAGTTCAGCGCGTACCCTGTCGCAAACCATGTTTACAACCTCCGCACCATCCTGTGTGGGATCGATGTGCAGACGGAAAGGCCGCTTGCCAAAGGGAGCATCGACTACCTTGACGATGGCGTCCGCAACGCCCTCGACATTTGCATCAGGAGGCACGATGGAGGAGAAACCCTTGAGTACATCGTCCGCGAAGCCTTTATAAGGACCCGCTTCGTATTCAGCGACCCGCGCCTTGTCCGCGGGAGAACCGGCATGCGCAAAGTGGTTCGTGCCACCGGTGAAGGCACCGGGAACGATGATTGAGGTCTCGATACCCCAGCGGGTCAATTCGCGCGCGTAGACCACGGCCAATGCATCCATTGCAGCCTTTGCCGCGAAGTAGGGTGCCAGATAGGGCGGCGTTCCGCCCGCGCAACTGCTGCTCGACACCCAAACCACAAGACCCTTCTTTTGTTTGCGCAACTGAGGCAAGGCCGCGCGGTTCACGCGCTGGGTGCTAAGCACGTTCACGTCGTACAACTCCGCGAGTTGTTCGGGCGTGAAGGCTTCAGCCGGACCGAACACCATGTGTCCAGCATTGTGGATCACAACGTCCAGGTGACCGTTGTCGCTCACGATCTTTTGGATCGCGGCGTCGGCCGAGGACTGCGATGCCACGTCGAGTTCAATAGTCCTCAGATCGACCCTGTTTTCTGCCGCAAACTTCTTTGCCGCGTCGACTTGCGGCGCGTTGCGTCCTTTGGTCTCGCGCATGCTGGCGTACACGATATGGCCGGCTTTGGCCAATGCGTGCGCGGTTAGCTCGCCGAATCCGCTCGAAGCTCCAGTGATTACGATTACCTTCTTCATGATTGACTCCTCCTTCTACCTGGTGTCTCGTGTGTCTTTGCAAGGTTCCGAACTCCAATCAGTAGACAAAGCCGCCGTTGGGGCGCACAACCTGGCTGTTGATCCAGCCTCCCTCAGGGCCGGCGAGGAATGACACTACATTTGCCATGTCTTCTGGGAGGCCAAGCCGTTCGAGCGGATTCATCTTCTTTAATTCGTCGATCCGTGCGTCGCTCTTGCCCTTCAGGAACAGCTCTGTTTGCACCTGGCCCGGCGCCACCGCATTGACCGTGATGTTTCTGCCACGCAGTTCGTTGGCCAGCACATGGACCAGCCCCTCGACTCCCGCCTTGGAAGCGATGTAGGCACCGTAAGTCGGGAAGGACTTGGCGAGAACGCTGCTGGAAAAAGCGATGATGCGGCCGCCATCGAGAACATGTTGAGCCGCCTGCGCGAGTACCAGGAAGG
>DATMPC010000051.1 GCA_035567895.1 Terriglobales bacterium
GTCTTGCCGCCGCCAATCAACGTGCAACGACCCGGGGCCCGATATTCTTCGATCTGGTCGCGTAGCGCTCGGAGCGACGGACCAGCAACAGCGGCGATCGCGCACCCTATGCTGTCCAGAATGTTGCGCTTGAAAAGCTGCCGAATATCGGTTGCCAGGTGCTCCGGTCGGGCGGCAACTGCAAAGGCGCCGATCCGTTCAACGGCCGGGTGTGTCTCTGCCTGCCGCTTAGCTGTAATGAATTCAGTCATACTAGCCATCTCAATCTCTCCTTGTCTCTTCGCATCTGAGCGGCTGCCCGCTTGAGCCCGGTTCATCCAGCTATCTCGAAAATGATTTCCAACTCGACCGACGTACCGAGTGGAAGGCTTGCGACGCCATACACTAGCCGGCAAGGGTTCTTGTCTTTGCCGAAGACATCTTGCAAAAGCTCTGAAGCACCGTCGGCTACTTTAGGCTGATCGCGGACATCGCCCGAAGTGGCCACTGCGACTCCGAGCCGGATGATCCGCTTCACTTTGTCGAGCGATCCCAGATGCTGCTTCGCGACCGCAAGGCCGTTCAGCGCCGCTAGGCGAGCAGCCGCGCGCCCTGCTTCCACATCGAGTTCCGCCCCAACGCGCCCGATGAATTTGGCTTCTCGGCCTTCAGTGGGGAGCATTCCGGTTAGAAAGAGCAGGTTGCCCGTCTGCACCGCTTCCGCGTAGATGCCGAACGGCTCAGGCGGCGCTGGAAGCTTGATGCCGAGTTGTCTTAATCGCTGCTCGGCAGTAGCAAGATGAGAGCCATTCCCATTCAAGACTTCGTCCTTCGAACCCATATTCATTGATCTCGCTCCAGCGGCCTCGGTTTGATCGTCCCCATTCTGATTTTTCACAATGTTCCATCTCCGATAGATTCGTTCTGTTCCGTCTTGGCAGGCGTTACCAACAGCCGGCGTGAACACCGCCGTCCACGTGGAGCACCTCTCCTGTTACTTGACCTGCCTGTGCGAGATAGAGAACAGCGTCGGCAACGTCTTTTACGTCCGCCATTCTTCCCATGGGCTGCAATGTCTTTAGAAAATCCTTGGGATTATCCTTGTGCATTGGCGTATCCACCACGCCAGGAGCCACAGCGTTGAAGCGGATACCTTGTTTCGCATATTCAATCGCGAGACTCCGAATGATTGAATTCAGGCCTCCTTTAGTGATCATCGGGACCGAGCCATTTACGCCAAGGATCGGCTGATCGGCAAGCGCCGCAGTGATGCTTACGACGCTTCCTGATTTCTGCTTCAGCATCTGTTTCACAGCAAGCTGAGTGATGTACAGGAATCCCAGCAGGTTCGTTGAGACCAACGCATTGAAGTCCGTTGTAGAAAAGTCCGTGAAGGGCTTCGTGAAAAAGATTCCGGCGTTACTCACCAGAACATCGATACTTCCAAAGTTTGTGATTGCTGCCTCGACGACCTTCGCGGCAGTCTCCGGCCTACCGATATCGCCATCGATGAGAACCAGGGACGTCGAGGGAGTCAATTGTTGGCTTACACTGCGAGACGTCGCAACGACGTTATAACCCTGTTTCAGGAAGGCCTCGACTAAACCGGCTCCGATTCCTCGCGATGCTCCTGTAATGATTGCTGTTTTGTGGTCTGGCATGTGACTCCTGCTTAACGTTTCGGACCAATTGGTATCAAAACAGAGGTGCGGGGGCGAAACAATTAGACGAAGGTATCGTCGATACCTTCTCATTAGTCGAAGGGTTCGCCGAATGAACGATCATGCGGTCCGGGGTTCAACGTGATTTGCAAGTCGCGCCGAGGCCGCGATCGTGACCGCGCGCCAATTTCGGACTTCAGATCGAGGCGGGCTGTCCATGATTTCTGATTCGTCGAGCCAATCCTCTGCCGAACGCTTGCCTTGCTCTGGGCCGTACAGTTTCGTCACCGCAGCAATGAAGGCAGACAGCTCGCGCTCCGCCAGGTGCACCTGCTCCTCGTAAATCGAATCGGAAAACGATTCTTTCGTGTCCATTGGATCCCCGTCCGTTTCAGCTATGTCGGGCATCAGGAGTAGGTTTTCATCCCCAGGTTCACAAGGTTTCTGATGACTCAGATGGCGTGTACAAGTGTGATCACACCAGAAGCGTAGAGAAGAAACAATTAGACGATGGTATCGACCATACCTTCGTATCGGATGGCGGGAGTGCTTTTTCCGTCTTTTCTCTTTAAGCTTTGTCCCCTTTGATGTTTTGTATGTTGTTGTCGATCCGACCTGCAGAACCGATACCAAAGTACAATAGACACGCACCTACGGGGTGGGTCATTCTCCTCGGGGAGATGACGCGGGGAGCTACTGCCGAGGCGCTAGGAACTGCTATGAGACAAATCTCGGCGCCCATCTCTTTGGCAGGGTCGCGGCTCGGCCAACCACGTCATGTCTGCGCGTTTTTCAACAGCGCTGAAGAAGAGTATCGCGTGTTATTGCCGTTCATTAAGGATGGGTTCGAGTGTGGAGACAAGGCGATTCACGTCATGAGTCCTGATCAACACCGTGACCACCTGCAACGATTAGCCGGCATAGGAATTGACTCGACCGCCGTCCAACGAAGCGGTCAATTCGAACTTCGGAGCAGCACGGAAACCTACCTTCAAGATGGTCGATTCGATCAGGATCGCATGCTGCAGTCGTTCGAGCTGATGACAAGCGGCAATGCCGAGGGAGGATTTCCCCTGAGTCGCATTGTCTGCCGCATGGACTGGGTGCCTGACGGTCAGTCGCACATCGACGATCTGATTGAGTTTGAAGCGAGGGTCAACGATGTGTGGTGCCGCCACGATGATGCGGTCATCTGTACGTATCATCTTTCGAAATTCAGCGGAGACGCTGTGATTGACATCATGCGCACGCATCCATTGGTCATCGTCGGCGGCATTCTCCAGCACAATCCGTTCTTCGTGCCTCCAGGGGAGTTCCTGCATGAAATTCGCGCCCGGCGGGCAGGGCAGCCTGCGCGGCCTACGACAGCAGGCTGACCATGAAAGTGCAACTCGAACATCCCGTAGACGAGATCAAGCGCCTTCAACGTTGCATGAATGATCTGGTCAGCCTCCTCGCTCTTCCAGCCATGTGGAGTGGCAGCGAAGCCTGTGAAATCGTTCATACTTTGCTCGACTCACTCCTTCGCATGCTCGATCTGGACTTTGTGTATGTAAGCTTGACAAACCTAGTCGACGCAGCGCCTTCCGAGACAGTCAGGGTCGCTCCATCGCAGGAACAGATGTTCCGACCGCCAGAGCTCTGTGCGTTCCTCAATCGCTGGTTGGGAGATGACCCGCAAAAACGTTATCTCCAGGAACGCAGTCACATCGGAGAGGAAGAGGTTTCACTCGTCTCCTGTCCTCTCGGGGTTCAGCGTGAAATCGGGGTAATCGTGGCTGGGTCTCGTCGAGCAGATTTCCCGCGGGATACCGAGGCACTTCTTCTGGGCATAGCAGCTAACCAGGCGGTGATCGGGCTACAGCAGGCACGATTGTTGAGCGAACAGAAGCGCGTTGCCGACGAACTCGATCAAAGCGTCGCGCAACGGACCGCAGAACTGGCTGCAGCCAACGAAGTGCTGAGAAAGGAAGTCGCCGAACGCAGGCGCGCGGAGGAGGCCCTAGCGGCGAGAAAGCGCGATTTACGCTTAATCGTCGACGGCATCCCCGGCTTCGTGGCACTCCTGACGCCGGCCGGTGAAGTAGCACTGGTGAATCCCCAACTCGTGGAGTACTGCGGCAGGACACTGGAGGAATTGAGGCTCTGGGGGACAAGCGACACGATTCATGCTGAGGACCTTCCTCGCGTCGTCCAGATCTTTGCACGATCGATCGCGTCAGGGAATCCATACGACTTTGAGGCACGCCTCCGACGCTTCGATGGCATATATCGCTGGTTTCAGGTGCGGGGGCTGCCCGTTCGAGATGCGGATGGGCGAATCCTTCGCTGGTGCTCTCTGCTCACCGATATTGACGAGAGGAAGCGCGCAGAGGACGCACTCAAGCGCAGTGAAGCATTTCTAGCCGAAGGCCAACGTCTGAGTCGAATGGGCTGTTGTTGCTGGCGTGTGGAAACAGGCGAATTCACGTGGTCAGGGGAACTCCATCGCATTTTTGGGTTTGAACCCGATGTGCCTGTGACGCTTGACTTGATCGCTAGTCGAGTCCATCCAGAAGACTTCCCGCTGTTGAACGACATGGTCGAGAAGGCGCGAGGTGCGGTCACAGATTTTGAGTACGAATACCGGTTACTAATGCCTGATGATTCGGTCAAATACCTGCACATGATCGCGCACGGGATTCGCGACAATGACGGGCGGCTGGAATATATCGGCGCGGTTCAGGATGTGACGCAGAGGCAAATTTCGGAAGAGGCACTTGCCAAGGCCAGGTCGGAGCTTGCACACGTCGCCAGTGTCACGAGCCTCGCTACCTTAACGGCGTCCATCGCGCACGAGGTGAACCAGCCGCTCTCAGGTATCGTCACTAACGCCAGCACCTGTCTGCGGATGCTGACATTGGATCCACCGAACGTCGACGGTGCGCGCGAAACCGCCCGGCGGACGATTCGCGATGGCAACCGTGCGTCTGATGTGATCACTCGATTGCGCGCACTCTTCAGCAAGAAACATACCAGCGCTGAGCGGGTGGATCTCAATGACGCTGCAAGAGAGGTGATTGCTCTGTCATTGAGTGAGCTTCAAAGAAACCGGGTGATTCTGCATTGTGAGCTTGCCGACGACCTTCCGCTTGTCACAGGTGACCGCGTGCAGCTTCAGCAGGTAATTCTGAACCTCATCCGGAATGCTTCGGACGCGATGAACACCGTCCATGATCGCCCCAGGGAGTTGCTGATCAGGACCGAACGAGACGAAGGCGATCAGGCGGTCCTCAGCGTGAGAGATGCGGGGCTCGGATTCGATCCTCAAACTGCCGACAGGCTCTTCGAAACGTTCTACACAACTAAGCATGAGGGGATGGGAGTCGGACTGTACGTCAGTCGCTCCATTGTCGAAAGTCATCAGGGTCGCCTATGGGCAACGCTGAATGACGGTCCGGGAGCGACGTTTTCATTTTCTATTCCGCGGGGACCCGGCGGCGCGACCGGCGCCGACAGTAATCGTGACATGCGGGCGCCTGCCGTAGCCGATGCGGATGTTGCATGAGAAATCTATGAAAGTCACGCTTTCGAGAGATCGCGATCATCTTCATCCGCGGCACCGGTGTTGATATCGGCGCCGAACCAATACCAAAGCACAATGGCGCTCTCCACTGAAGTGGCGCATCCTAGTGACATGGACGACCGCCAAGTCGCGTTTTCATTGGCCATTCCTCGCGGACCCGAGAGTTTTGACGGCTGCCGAGAACGGTCGCGGCATTCGGAGACGCCAGGCGACGACGGATACGGCAAGAAGTCTATGAAAGTTACACGTTCACTTGTGTCAGTAGTCGATGACGATGAGTCCGTGCGTGAGTCGCTACCCGACTTGCTGAAGGAGTTCGGCTTTGCGGTCCGCGCGTTCTCGTCGGCTGAAGAGTTCCTTGCGTCCGATTGCGTCGGCCAAACCAGATGTCTGATCCTCGACATTGCCATGTCCGGAATGAC
>DATMPC010000052.1 GCA_035567895.1 Terriglobales bacterium
TGTTCAGTTGGCTCACAAAACCTACGAGCCGGCTAGGGAGAAAGCTGAAGAACGAGGTAAGACGATGATTCACTCGGCCTAAAAACGCGCTACTCGTTGAAGTGCCAGAGCAGTTGGCGTGCCCTCGCTTCAACTGCAACACGAATCATCGAGCGTCCTGCTCGCCGGGATGGAGAACGGCTGCGGGGGAAGATCGCTTTCCCTGAGCTTCCGAGTGGAATCGACGACCGACGGCTCGCGAATCCCACGCCTTGCGGAATTCGCAAGAATAAAGACCAACTCTTCGGGTCTCATAACGCCGAAAGCCGGATGGAGCATCCGGCTTTCGCAAAGCAAAGTAGTTTGGTGGACGAGACCGGGATCGAACCGGCGACCTCCTCATTGCGAACGAGGAAAAATCTAAGCTAAGGCGCGGTGCCACAGTCACTTAGATTTTTGAGGAGGCCTTGAATTGCCCCGCTCGCCCCGCCAACGGATCAAAGGATTTGCTCTGATACAAACGGGCTGACCAACGACCAACGGCCATGCGTCAAGTGCGTCCCCAGCCAGTTCGATTCGGGGGCCAGAATCGCATGTTACAACCCAACGATTAACTTTCGCATTGAGCTGGCTGCATGACGTGGGAAGAGAAGGGAATGAAGATCCTCAAAGACTTCCCAAGCTTCGGACGTGGGTTCGATTCCCATCGCCCGCTCCATAAATTCTGATGACTCAGTTGACCTTACGTTGCTCAACCCACAAAATAAGACCATAAAATGGGGTGTTTTGGTCCCAAGTTGCTCCCAAATCCCGACTGCACCCCGTCAGAGACAAATTCTTTGGGCTCACAGACGAATAGCTTTCCGGAGTTTTGCTTACGACAAGAGCGGAAGTAGCTCTTCTCTTTTCCTCGCGCTCCCACCGTGAGCCAGGGCGTTACTCTTTATCAGCGTACGCTCGAAACGCGTATTAAGCGGAAGCCGCTTTTGCTGCCGGGCGGGAACGCTTGCTTTCCCAGGCCTGGCGCATCTCTTCGCGCCTGGCAAGTACATATTTTTTGGCATCCTCGAAGTTCTTGTAGACCCGCTTGCCTTTGATCAAGTTGCACGGACGGCAGCAGGATACCAGGTTGGCAGGATCCTTCTTGCCCTTGTGGGCACGCGGCACGACGAAATCAACGGACATGATTAGGGCGTTTTCAAAGCTGGCCCTCCCATCCAATCCGCAGTACTTGCAGCAGAATTCATCACGTTCCAGAATCTTCAGGCCTTCGGCCTGGCTTACGGGCATATCGACTCTTGACAGGGTCATGATGTTGAATGGCATGGAGCACCTCCAAATCAGAAATCCTATTGCATATTAAGATGATTGAGAAGAGGGGAAGTCTGATCTGACCGAACGCGACAAGCAACTGAGGAAGATCGGCTTTCATTACACCATTCCGGAACGGTCGCGATTGTGCCTATATCATCGACATCGAACCAGTTGGCATATGGAGCCTCGATCTGGCTAAATCTCCCGCCTGCCGTCGAACGCGCCGCGACGAGGCCGTTTACGTGCTTCCGACCTCAGGTTGCTGCTGCTTTTGTTGCTGCGCATGCTTCCGCCAAGGAGGTTGCACCTAGGACCCTTGGGAGGGAGAAGTTTATGAGTCAAGCAAGCGATTCCTGTAGTCATAGTGATTTTCTTTTAGCGGATCCATCTGAGACTGAATGATCCGATTGTTGGCTACCGGTCGTCAGGGTCGGCGAAGCAGATTTGTCCGGAGTAGCGAAGCGCGGTGCCGGCGACTAGGTCGGCTTCACCGAAGTAGTTCACATCGCCTGTGGCTCCAGCGAACCGGCCTGTTCCGCCTGTGATGCGTGAGGGATACGTGATGATAGCGAAGCGAGTTTGGGAATTCTGAACCGGAACGGTAGTGGCGACGGCGGGATCCAAGTAGATGTTGTCGCCGGATTCAGTGACCCAGTGATGCTGAACGTGGAATATCACCGTGCCGTTTGGACCCGGCTGAGGAGCCGTCAGCAACATTGCGGCAACCGCACCACGCAGGTCACCCGTTACCGGGCCCAAAGTCGTGTTGGCGTCCACGGCGCCGAAATTGGTGATGATGCTGCCACCGACGTGAGTGCAGTGACGTTCCCCGGATTCGGAGCGTGGCTGGGCCGCGGTGGTCGGATGGCCTCCGCCGCTGGTGATGAATGCAGTGAGGAAGACTGCACCGGAAACTAGGAATGCAATGCGAGCGATCCTTCCGAATGACATGGTGGATCTCCTTTTTTGGTGCGCCAGGATCCTGTCTGATTCTCGACGAGCTGGAAAGGGGCAAGTCCTTGGCTACTACTAGCCGCACACAATGGCTCAAGCGCGAACTAGGGACAAGAACCCAGCTGGTGGTTTGTTGGTTCCATTGGAAGTTATTGATTCTCGGGCTCTAATCATCCAACGTTCCTGCAGCCCTTCGTTCAAGCCCGTACGGAACGTGATAGACTCTGCGTCAATTGGGACAAAGTGGGCCAAGGTCACCATGCCCAACCAGTCGCGGATCATAAGGTTCGGTATCTTCGAAGTGGATCTGCAAGCGGGTGAGGTTCGCAAAGCCGGGTTGAGGCAAAAACTCGCGGGCCAACCTTTCCAAGTGTTACAAGTCCTGCTGGAACGCCCTCAGGACATCGTTACGCGGCAGGAGTTGCGGGAGCGCATCTGGCCGGGGAATACCTTCGTTGACTACGAGCTGGCGCTCAAAAAGGCCGTCAATCGCTTGCGCGAAGTGCTCGGTGACTCGGCCGAGAGTCCTCATTTCATTGAGACGATTCCTCGCCGCGGCTATCGCTTCATCGGCACCATTTCGCCCCAGTCCATTCCCCCGGAATCCAGGGAGCCACGCTCAACCGCGGCTAATGATTCCCTAGAGCGGCCTGCCGTCCAGGCCAGCGCAAGGCTTTCCTGGCGACTGATCGCTGCTTTCTCACTGGCCGCTATCGCCGCGCTCTTGTTGTCGCTGAATGCCGACAGACTCCGTACCCGCATCTTTGCCCGCTCTCGCACCCCCAAAATTCACTCCATTGCCGTTCTTCCGTTGCAGAATCTCTCGAACGATCCAGACCAAGAGTATTTCAGCGATGGCATGACCGACGAGCTGATCACCGATCTCGCTAAGGTCAGCCAGTTGCAGGTCATCTCCCACACATCTGTTGAGCGGTACAAAGGAACGAAACTCCTCCTGCCCGAAGTCGCTCGGCAACTGGGCGTGGATGCGGTGGTCGAAGGACGAGTGATGCGTTCGGGTGATCGCGTGCGCATCACCGCTCAGTTGATTGACGCCCGCACAGACCGCCATCTCTGGGCCGAAAGCTATGAGCGGGACGTCCGGGATGTGTTGGCGTTACAAGACGAATTGGCAGCCCAGATTACCAACCAGGTCGGCATCAGCCTCTCTGCGAATGAAGACGCACGTAATCAGAGCAATCGGCCAGTAGATCCTGCCGTGGAGGAAGCCTACTTGAAAGGCCGCTACTTTTGGAATAAGAGGACTGCGGCTGAAGTGAGAAAGGGTATTGTGTATTTCGAGCGAGCCATCGAACTCGATCCTAATTATGCCCCAGCATATGCGATGCTCGCTGAATCGCACGTGGTCTTGAACGGCTATCGACTCCAGCCCCCTTCGCAAGCATATCCGGAAGTCCGGGCGGCAGCTCTCAAGGCGTTGCAGCTGGACGAAACACTTGCCGCGGCTCACACTGCCCTAGGTGCATTCACATGGGAGTACGAATGGGACGCTGCAGCGGGAGAACGAGAATACCGCCGAGCGATTGCACTGAACCCAAACGATGCGACCGCCCATCAATGGTACGCGGAGCGGTTAGCATCTGCTGGACGCGAGCAAGAAGCCTTGGAACAGATAAGACTTGCTAAGCAAGTTGACCCACTCTCAATCGCTGTGGGTACGATCACCGGCTGGATTCTTTATCTCGGTCGGCACTACGACCAGGCGATGGAAGAGTACCGGCGGACAATCGAAATAGATCCGGCCTTCCCGCTCGCGCATACCTACCTAGGCCGTGCCTATATCCAGAAAGGCGATCTCAAGGCAGGATTAGTGGAGTGCCAGACAGCCGCCCGATTGTCTGAGAACTCAGAGAACCATCTGTTCTATGTCGCTTGGCTTGCTTATGCGTACGCAAAGGCGGGCAAACGAGACGAAGCGTTGCGCATGGTTCGCAAGTTACAAGCAACTTCGCGCCAATCCTATATGGCTTCTCATGACGTCGCGGCCATCTTTGCAGGGCTTGGCGACCAATCCGAGGCCTTCGTATGGCTGAATAAGGCGCGCGATGAGAGATCCTATACAGCGCTGGACGTTGGGGCTGAGCCGGAATTTGATCCGCTACGCTCCGATATCCGCTTTCTATTCTTTCTGGAGACCCTGCGATGACCAACGGCATTCGACTCGTCCTGTCGTGGCTTAAAGAGCCCTCGGCCTCGTCTCCGGCGGAGATGTGTTTTTTCTTGACTTCCCTTTATAGAACTTATCAGGCACTGAACCGGGCAGACGCTGTGACTATGCTCTCCTTTGCTTAAGTTGACGGCGACAATCTTGCGCGATACGCTTCGGGGTAATTCCCCAGGCTGTCTTGCATTCTCAGCGACAAGACGCCGATCGTCCGGAGATACGTGGAGGTGCCACACGGCGCCGACGATCGAAAACCCAGGAAGCCGTACAACAAAATCACATCACCGTCCACTTGTGAATTGGAAAGCAGTTTCGTGTGCGAAGGAGTGTCCCATGAGAACCTATCTGCTTGTTGGTTTGGTTTTAATGGTTTGGGCGGTTCCAGCACGTGGGGATACCGTCCTGATCGATTCGCCCGGCACGCCGATGGCAGGCTGTCCCTCGGCCTTCGGTGTTGCGGTCGGAGAATCTAGCGGCACCGTAACGCTGCCTTGTCTCGTGAAGGCTG
>DATMPC010000053.1 GCA_035567895.1 Terriglobales bacterium
ATGTTTGATGATTTCAAGCTGATCCTGGGCGCTACTTTGACGTTATTGGGCCTTATTATCGGCTTCACGTTTTCGATGGCAGTCAGCAGGTACGATCAGCGCAAGAATCTTGAAGAAGAGGAAGCCAACGCGATCGGGACGGAATATGTGAGGGTGGACTTGTTGCCTACCACCGATGCAGCGAGAGTGCATACTTTGCTGAAGAGCTATCTCGATCAGCGGGTCCTTTGCTACAAAACATCCGACGAGCAACTACTTGAGCATATTAACCTCCAGACTGCACAGCTGCAGTCGGAGATGTGGTCATCGGTCAGTGGGCCCGCGTCTCAGCAGCCGACGATCCTGGCCGCTCTTGTTATTGCCGGCATGAACGACGTGTTGAATGCGCAGGGATACACTCAGGCAGCGTGGTGGAATCGAATCCCCGTCGCGGCATGGTGCCTCCTGATTACCATCGGTATCTTCTGCAACGTGTTGGTGGGTTATGTTGCGCGAGGTAGAAGCGCATTACTGTTTTGGATCCTGCCGATTGTTCTTGCCGTCTCGGTGTTCCTGATCGCAGACATCGACAGCCCGAGACATGGAGTAATCCGGGTGCATCCCCAAAATCTCGAAAGCCTCGCGAATTCCTTGCGCGCGCACTGAGCCGCGTTTCACGGGCTCCCTGTCAGTTTTGCCAGTTTTTGATCCTCCATAGCTAACCTAACCTCCCCACGAAAGGCCCGAAATCGGCCTCCGGCGCCTGCGACTGAATCAGTATGTCGTAAGAACCGGTGAGTCTGGCACGAGTGTAGAAGCACCGTGGTCGAAAATGTTGGCATGAAAAGTCCTTGTGCGGAACCGCGGGTTACTCCGCTCGCAAACGCAGGATGCGGCCAGCTTCGCGAGAGAAAAGCTCTGAGTGAACCGCCGGTTGGACAGGGGTTTCGGAAATCGAGACAGGAGAGCAATTATGGGCAGCGCTACAAAAGCACAGGACATTCAACTTGACCGGTTTTTCACTGTGGCCGAGGCACGACTGGATCGCTGGCGCTCGCTATTGCAAGCAGCACGCACCTGGGAAGCCGCGGCTAACCAACCGCGCCACGAAGTTGAGAGATGTAAAGAAACCGTCTCGGCGGCATTTGTGGAACTGCGGCAGTGGGAGGATTTTTTTGCATTTCCAGGAGCGGCACTCCTGAAGACGCTTCAGGAGAGCGTCGCTGCCGGCGACCCAATCGGCACGGTCGGGATGGTGCAGAAGATCAGCGCTGCTCTGCTTACACATTCTTACCGCAGCAATCTTGCCGATTGGGAGAACGAGGAGCAGTTGATGAGCCTCACCGATCGGATGCCTGGTGCGCGTGAAGGTTCCCAGTATCGCCCGTATTTCGAGGTTCTGGTGGTGAATCCGGCTCGACCATCGGCGTGGTCCGACTTGGCGCAAGAACTGCGCAGGTTGCGCCGACCACAAGACAGGTTTGTCTACGAGTCGGTGTTCGTCGGGAATTTCGAGGACGCAGTGCTCGGGGCAATCCTAAACGGTAGTATCGAAGCCGTGGTCATCTATGAGGGATTTCCCTTCTCATCGTCGCACAACAATCCTGTTTTGCGAGAATTCCTGACAAACCACCTGGCGGCCAGCGGGATTGATACGACTTCAGGACAATACGGCTTGGCTGTGGCGCGGGGGCTGAAGCAGTTGAGGCCCGAGCTGGATGTCTACTTCCTCAGCGATCGGCAAGCGGAAAAAATCGCCGGGGACACTGGTGCTGCATGCGTCCGGCGCATTTTCTATCAGGTGGAAGAACCTCTGGAGCTGCACCTGAGCATCCTCGACGGCATCACAGACCGTTACGACACACCTTACTTCGATAACTTGCAGAAGTATGCGCAACGGCCGATAGGTACGTTCCACGCGCTGCCGATTGCAAGAGGGAAATCGATCTTCAAGTCGAACTGGATTCGCGACATGGGAGAGTTTTATGGGCTGAACCTGTTTCTGGCGGAGTCCTCAGCCACCACCGGGGGCCTCGACAGCCTGCTGGAGCCAACAGGAAACATCAAGATTGCACAAGAGAAGGCCGCGCGAGCTTTTGGCGCAGACCACGTGTTCTTCGTGACCAACGGAACCTCAACGTCAAACAAAATGGTGGAACAAGCGTTGCTGGCGCCCGGCGACATCATGCTGGTCGACCGCAACTGCCACAAGTCCCACCACTATGGCGCGGTAATTTCTGGGGCCTTCCCGCTGTATGTAGAAGCCTACCCGCTGACGCAGTACTCGATGTACGGGGCAGTGCCGCTGCGCACGATCAAGAAAGCTCTGCTCGATTTGAAGGCGGAAGGCCGGTTGGATCGAGCAAGGCTTCTTGTACTCACGAATTGCACCTTTGACGGTCACATCTATAACACCGAGAGAGTGATGGAGGAATGCCTGGCGATCAAGCCGGATCTCATCTTCCTGTGGGATGAGGCGTGGTTCGGATTCGCAAGATTCAGTCCCTTCTATCGCCGGCGCACAGCGATGGGAGCCGCAGCAACACTGGAACAAAAGTTTCAAACTCCAGCGTACCGCGCAGCGTACAAAGAACAGGAAAAAAAGCTGGGAGCCGATCTACGCCCGGACGATAAGAGGTTGCTGGAAACGCGCTTACTCGCAAACCCGGATAAGGCACGGCTGCGGGTATACCAGACCAACTCAACTCACAAATCCATGTCTTGCCTCCGGCAAGGCTCGATGGTGCTCGTCAAGGACCCGGACTATCACACCGTGGAAGAGCAATTCCACGAAGCAGTCTTCACCCACGCATCCACTTCACCAAACTTGCAGATCATTGCCTCTCTAGACGTAGCGCGGCGGCAGATGGAGCTGGAGGGCTACGAACTGGTGAACCGAGCCATTCAGTTGGCGCTGGACCTGCGCCGCGAAGTGAATTCGCATCCGCTCGTCTCGAAGTACTTCCGGATCCTCGGTGCCGACGAAATGATTCCCGCGGAGTTCCGAAATTCGGGATTTGTAGACTACCTGACGCCAGGAGCCAATTGGGCAACCGCAGTAAAGGCGTTCAACGAAGATGAATTCGCCCTCGATGTCACACGGCTCACACTGGTCTGCGGGGCCGCGGGCTTTGACGGCACGCAGTTCAAAAATCTGCTCGCCGCCGAGTACGACATTCAACTCAACAAGACATCGCGCAACAGCGTGCTGCTCCAGACGAATATTAACAACACGCGCAGCGACATCGCCCAACTCATAAAGGTACTCGTCCAGATCTCACAGGGCATCGAGAAGAAACTTGCGGATGGCGGCGCCGCGGCTAAGCAGGCATTTGCTGCCCGAGTGAAATCCCTGATGACGGACGTGCCGGATCTTCCAAATTTCAGCTCC
>DATMPC010000054.1 GCA_035567895.1 Terriglobales bacterium
AATTGCGATGAAAGTACTTTAATTATCTGCAGTGGAGCTGAAATTGGTCGCCGTGGCGCCGGTTGTGCCCGGTTGACGGGCCACTCTGACGTAACGCGATTAGGTAAGGCTTGCCGACCATTCGGAAGGGGCCGAACGAGATACGAGTAGCCAACCACTCCGCTAGTTTCTCGACCTATCACGGGCCGTTTGGATCCGAGCCCGTCGTGCTCACGACACAATACAGCAGCAGAGAAGAGATCAGTGACTTCGCGGGCCTGGCACCGCCAATCCAGAACATGTGGCTACCAACGCTGGTCAAGCCCGACGCGATGGAGTAGGTCCTTAAAGCGGGGATCATCGTGCACGGGGTCGAAGAAGGGGTGCACTTTCAGGAATTGCAGAATGTTTGACTGCTCCTGGTATGCTCGCTCAAACCAGATAAACGCCTCGTAGTCGCCGAGTCAAGCATTCGGAAAGCAGGCAATGGACGGATCGTCGGCATTAGCGGCCAATCTCTGCCCATTCTCGCGCCTCTACCTACGATTGATGTTTTGTGGAGTGACCTGCACATGGTGCACGAGGACAGATCTCTGATGAGCTACGATTCCTTTTATTGCACTTTCCGCACCGCTTGAGGTCCTAAGATCTTAGACAGAAGCGGAGCTCTTTCCTTCTGAAAGAAAAATCCAACTGTAAGAGAATAACACTTCCCCACCGAAACCTCTTTTAGAGATGTGATTCAACATATTGGCCGCTAATAAACGGCTATACGGAAATTGGCCCCAAACGGGGTTCGAGGAGGTGAGAGCGCAAGTGATCCTTGCGGAGAGGCCGCTTCTCACATGCGGGCTTCTGCCCGGAATAGTTTACGGATGCCTCGTCACTCGCCCGCAACCAGCGGGAAGCGCCGATGAAGCTTCGAGCGCACCGTAACGAGACGCTCCTATTGCGGAGGGCGGGGTGGACTAGCTGGAGGGCTTACAAAATGGGAGCTTATCCCAACTAGGCTTACGATTCCCTCCAAGGACCGCTGAAAACCCCCCGATTCGGGAGTACTATGAACAGCGATTGAGCAGGTCTGGACGACCGGACAGGATCGCCAAACACTGTGATTGCGATTGTCCAGCAAGGAACAATCAAGCCGACGGTTCTCGTGCGCCTGGCCGTTCGCTGCGCCCTTGTCGCGCTCTGGTGTGATGCCACATTGGGGATGGCCCGAGACGGAGCGGGTCGCCCCGACAATCAGGCCGTCAATCTTAGAGTGGTGCGGCAGGCGGATGTAGAGCCTCACACAACCACCCTGCCAGTGGTCGACGGGAAAGGTATCAGTTTGACACGACTCTCCACAGCCGAGGGGTTTTCGCAAACAAAAGTTGGCCAGATTGTACAGGACGGTCAGGGCTTCATGTGGTTTGGCACGCAATATGGGCTGAACCGGTACGACGGCTACAACTACAAATTGTTCGTCCACGATCCAAGAAATCCCAACAGCCTTAGTGGAGTGGAAGTCAACGGCCTCTTCAAGGATCGCGATGGCGCGCTCTGGGTCGGATGCGATCAATTTCTCAATAAATTCAATCGAGCGAACGAGACGTGGAGCACGTTCTCAACCGGGGGAAAAGATGATTGAAACGAGAAACAGCGTGATGAACACGAAATGGCGAGGATTCTTCCTTCTAGTAGTAACCGCAGCGATTTGCCGAATCGCCGCGGGGCAGAGTGTGCCTCCTTCACCCGATCGACCTTGGCATTTTCCTGCTGAACGCAAAATCGAAGACGGGGCGAAAGCATTGGGGGTTTCGCGACTCGCGGTCGATGACGCGAAGGTATATTCCCTAGCGGAATTGGTGGATTTTGCGGAGCGCAATAATCCAGAGACTCGCGTGGCCTGGGAAGGCGCGAAGAGCAGAGGAGCCGCGCTGCACATCGCGCAAAGCGAATTGTATCCGGCGCTGGCCGCCGCTGTGCTCTCACAAGTCAACCGCCAGTCGGTGTTGTTCGGCAGCAGTTTTGTGCGCCAAACCGTTGCGACGTTTGGACCGGCGTTGCAATTGGATTACACCATGTTCGACTTTGGCGCCCGCGCGGGCCGCATCGCAGCGGCCCGCGCGGAGCTCGCTGCCGCCAACTTTGTCTTCAACGACACCCACCGAAAAATCATTTTCCAAGTCGCGGACACCTACTACCGCCTGCTAAATGCCGTTGGGCAGGTCGAGGCGGACGAAGCCAGCCTGGAGAACGCGAAGACCGTGCAGGAAGCGGCGGAAAATAGGTTACAGAATGGCCTTGCCACTCTTCCCGATGTTCTCGAGGCGCGGAGCGCCACGGCTCAAGCGGAGTACGATTTGCAGTCGGCACGCGGGGCCGAGGTCATTGCGCGTGGCGACCTGGCGACTACGCTTGGGATCGCGCCGACCGTCAGCATTCGAGTGCAGCCACTGGATGAACTGCCGGCTCCCGAGATGCACAATGATTCGGTCGAAGAGTTGCTGACTCGCGCAATGGAACAACGTCCCGACCTGCTGCAGCAGTTAGCGGGAATCCAGGCCGCGGAAGGGAGAGTTCGAGAGGCGCGTGCTGCTTATTATCCTTCCGTGAAATTTGAGGCGACGGTGACCGGGCAGCCACAGTATGGATGGCAGCAGCAGCTTCCTCCAACTCAGGCCACCGGATTGAACGGTGCGGCAGCCGTGAGAATCGATTGGACCATCTTTGACGGCGGAGCCCGAAAGAACAATTTGCTGAGAGCCCAGGCAACTCGAAATGAGACGGCTGCCCAAGCGCAAGCCACCATGGATCAAATTGCGGATGAGGTGTGGCGAAGTTATTCGAACGTCAAAACAGCGGTGCGGCAGCGAGAAGCAGCTACGGCCCTCTTGCAAGCTGCGCGTCAATCCTACATCGCGGCCGTTGACGCCTATGGATACGGCGTCCGCAGCTTACTTGATGTCACCGCAGCTCAACGAGTGCTGGCACAGGCCCGATCGGCCGATGTCGCAGCACGCACGGCGGTTCTCGATACGCTGGCCGATCTGGCTTTTCGAACCGGCGACTTGGTACGTGCGGGTGGTTCGAGGGAGCACCCGTGAGACACATGCCACAACGTCTCGGCGCGCAAGTGCTGCTTTTGGGCACCACCATTTCGCTCGTCGGTTGTCAGCGCGCTCCGTCGATCGACGTGCTAGGATCATTTTTCCCGGCTTGGCTCCTCTGTTTGGTCTTGGGAATCGTGCTAACGACAGGAACTCGTTTTCTACTTTTGAAGCTACACCTTGAGGAAGCGTTCTCTCCTCCGATCCTGATGTATGCCTGCTCGACAGCCTTGTTCACATTCGCACTGTGGCTCCTTTTTTATCATTGAGGAGATCTTATGGACCTGGAACAGCCGCAAAAAACCAGCCGAAAGACGATTCGCAATCTTCGCATCGCCATCGTATTAGGCGCGATCGTTCTTGGTTTGATTGTGCTCTTCGAAGTCAATCGCCAGCCGCGCACGGACGACGCGGAAGTGACGGCCAATTTCATCGGAATCGCGCCACAGGTGGAAGGGCCGATCATTCGCTTGAACGTCCACGACAATCAGTTTGTGAAGCAGGGCGAACCGCTGTTTGAGATTGACGATCGCCCCTATCAGTACGCTCTCGAAAACGCTCTTTCCGAGCAGGCTGCTCTCGAGGGACAAATCGGAGACGAGGGGCGGAAGATTGCGGCATTGGTAAGCGCCGTATCCGTTTCGCAAGCGAATATCCAGAGCTCGCAGGCTGACGTAGGGCGATGGGCCGCGGCGGTCGATCAAGCGCGGGCCGACGTGTCGAACGCAGAGGAGGGCGTGAGCCGCGCCAAAGCCGAATGGACCTATGCAAGTAACAATCTGCATCGCGTCGAGCCGCTGCTCGAAAAACAGTTCGTAACCGCGGATCAGGTCGATAGAGCGAGAACCTCGGAAATCGCTCAGTCCGAAGCCCTCAAACAGGCCTCCTCGCAACTGCTGCTTTCGCAGGCAGGCCTAAAATCGGCTGAGGCGCAATATGAACGCTCCAAGGCAGCGCTCGAGCAGAGCAAAGCGCAACACCAACAATCCGTGCATGCCGTAACTACGCTCGAGCCGCTAATTAACCAGCGCGGGGCTCGTGCCTCGGCTGTCAAGAATGCCCAATACAATCTCCACAACTGCAAGGTCTATGCACCGTTTGACGCTCGAGTTACAAATCTCACCATTTCGGAAGGCGCGTATGCGCATATAGGCCAGCAGATTTTCATACTGATTGACGCGCGGACTTGGTGGGCGATTGGTAATTTTCGAGAGGGCACTCTTCGACACATCGAGCCAGGGATGCGGGCAGATGTTTACGTGCTGTCGAAACCTGAAGTGCGCTTCTCCGGAGTCGTGGATAGCGTCGGCTTTGGCGTCACGCCCGATGCCGATGTTTTTGGCACCTTAACTTCTGGTCTACCCGACGCGCAGCGAACGCTTAGCTGGGTTCATCTCGCATCACGGTACCCAGTCCGCGTGCGCGTGAAGGATCCGCCCGCCGATCTCTTTCGCGTGGGCGAGTCAGCGGTTGTGATCATTCGCGGACGTTGAAGATGGCGACGCTTGCACAAAACATCGGCGCGCTGCCCTCAACGCCACAGTGGTTCTGGGCTTTTCTAAAGCAAGAACTCGCCCCGTACCCGGGCCGAACCGGAACAGTTGCGCGGATGGTGATTGCAGCGACTCTCGCCATGATCGTCTGCATGACCTTTCGTATTCCCTATGGGTTTCAAGCCGCAGTTTATGCACTTGTCGTTTCTCGCGAGAATCCTCGATCCACTCTGAAATCAGCGGGAATGATGTCCGGAGTAACCGCTGTCACCGCGGCGTATGTTTTGATCTCCGTATGGTTTGTGATCAGTGTTCCAGTGCTGCATTTTTTGTGGATTGTTCTTACCTTCGCGATCGCCTTCTACGCACTCAGCACGATTACCAACTACGTTGCGGTGACTATGTTCACCAACATGATCTCCGTGTCAGTTCCATTGTGGGATCGCCATGTATCGGCAGAGAGAAATGTGGAAGATACCCTCTGGGTTGTGTTGGCGGCGGCGATCGGAGTGGTTGCCACTGCGGCAGTAGAGCTGGTGTTTGCGCGCACTAAGGCCGGAGACGACGTCGTTCTGCCGGTTGCGGAACGGTTAGCGGCAGTTGAAAGTTTGTTAGCTTCCTATGCCGCGGGCCGCCAGGTAGATTCCGGGACCGAAGAGAAAATCGCCACTCTTGAAATGCAGGGAACATCAACCTTACGTCGAATATTGCGGCGTTCTGACTACTCAGCGCATTACCGTATGCAGATGAGCGGAGTCGTCGCGGTTGTGGCCAGACTTGTGGACATTGCTGCAGCTCTAACGCAGCTGCGTTTCGCGCCTTCCCGCGACGATCAGCAGCAATGGCAAGACTTGGCCGTGCGAATTGCGAGCATTCGTAGCGATCTGCTTAAACGGCGAATTCCGGGCCCGATTCATTTTGATCTTGACGGCGGACTCTCACGTGGCGTTCCCTTATTGCGCGAGATGCAGGAAACAGTCGCGCTTATCCCTCACATATTTGCGGGTTCTCGTTCCATGGATGAGTATCTGCCGCCCACAGACGACAGCCCGCAATCGAAGCTTCTTGTTCCGGACGCGCTGACCAATCCAGAGCACCTTAAATTTGCGCTGAAGGGCTGCCTTGCCGCGAGCCTCTGTTACATCCTCTACAATGCCATCGCTTGGCCGGGCATCAGCACTGCCGTAACCACATGCTTGCTAACCGGGTTATCCACTATAGGTTCATCTCGTCAGAAGCAGATACTGCGATTCGCGGGGGCCGTTGCAGGTGGCTTTATTATTGGAATGGGCTCGCAGATTTTCATTCTGCCCTACCTCGATTCGATTGCTGGATTCACTGTTCTTTTCATACTCGTCACACTTTTCGCTTCCTGGTTCATGACCTGCAGCCCTCGCTTGTCCTACTTCGGATTGCAGGCCGCTCTGGCTTTCTACCTCATTAACCTGCAGGAGTTTGCGGTGCAGACATCGCTCTCCGTAGCCAGAGACCGTGTTGTTGGCGTTCTGGTCGGATTGTTCATGATGTGGCTAGTCTTTGATCAGCTCTGGGGGGCTCATGCTGCGGTGGAGATGAAGAAGATATTTATTTCCAATCTGCGGCTACTCGCTGATCTCGCCCGCGAGCCACTTCCCGGAGCAACGGGGATTTGGGGCACTTATTCTCTTCGCGAGACGATCAGCGCTAACTTTGACAAAGTGAAGAGTCTGGGCGATGCACTCCTGTTCGAACTTGGCCCTTCCCGCCAGCAAGGCCTCGCATTGCGCAGTCGAATTCGTCGCTCGCAACCGTCGCTTCGTGCGCTTTTCATGATACGAACTACGTTGCTGAAATACCGTCTCCAACTACCCGGTTTCAAGCTACCCGAAGCTGTGCGTTTGGCACAACAGCAGGTCGACGATGAGTCCGCCAAGATACTGGAAGGTATGGCCGACCGCCTCGACGGTAAACCACCGCGGGGAGATGACAAGCTCGAAGATTCGCTCGAGCAACTGCAGCAGACCGTCCGATCTTGCAGTTCGGAAGGGACGCAAGAATTGCTTACTCCCAATCTGCAGACCATTCTTGCCTTGTCCCGCAACACTGCATCCCTGACGATGTCCCTAAGTAAAGAAATCTGAAGTGTGGTCGTCGGCTTGTGCTTGGAGGCGTTTATGAATTACCTGCCGATAAATAAATTAGGCGCACCGCATCATCACACTTGCAGCTGGCTGGGGTGCACAAACTGATGGGCGACGAAGCTGCGGCGCGCAAATCATATGAGGAACTTCTGTCTCTCTGGAAGGATGCCGACTCCGATATTCCTATCTACCAGCAAGCCAAAGGCGAGTGCGCCGGACTGCACGCGAGCTGCTGAGTTAAGTGGAGCGGGTGAGAATCGGTCTGTGTTCGCAACGGTCCGTGCTAACAGGCCAGGGTGAATTAGCAAACCGCCTGCTATCTCCACTTGAACCCGTTCGCGGTTCAAGAACAAAGGGTGCCAAGCCGCCTTCCGCGTGGCGAATAAGTTCCTGAACGGTCTTAACATCCTCACCGCTGGCCTTCAGAAGGGTAACAAGTTGTGTTGGAAGATCGCAAAGATAGACGCCGCCTCGATTATACCGATCAGGCTTTCTTGGGATTCGTTTCATTGACATCTGTTCACCGTGGAATGGCAATGAGGGCGGCCCTCGCGAGCCGCCCACCGGGTTGAACGCAGTTCTTGTTATTTGCTGGGTCCTTTGGCCGCTGCTTCCGCCTGGGCCATCTTGGCTGCCATTTCGGCTTTCAGGGCATCGAGGTTGAAGCTTGCGCCTCGTTGCATCGGCGGGAATTCCAGGAAGGTCTGGATTTCCTTGCCCATCATTTGCTGAACGAAAATAAAACGCCAGAATTGATACATGTACCAATCACCGAAAGACATCAATGACCCATTCCTCGTCAGGTCTTCTGGAAAGCTCATTCTCTCGTACGGATCGAGCCGCAGATTGATAATCGACGGCACGTCCGGATGATTTTTGACCCCCAGCCAGCCTTGGGGTTGATCGATGAAGCGATACTTGTAGTCGTCAATGCGTACCGCGCCAATCGTGCTTTCGCCGAGGTAGAAGATTTCGTGGCGA
>DATMPC010000055.1 GCA_035567895.1 Terriglobales bacterium
CGCTGCGTCAAGAGATGGGAGTTCCAGAATCGTGAATCCCCCCAGCTGCTCCTTGGTGTCAGCGTAGGGGCCGTCCTGCACGCGCCGCTTCCCTTCCTTGATTCGTACCGTAGTTCCTGTCTCCGGAACTTCAAGCGGATCTCCGCCCACGAAGATGCCGGCGTCGACCAGAGCCTTGTGGTATGCCCGCCAAGCGCCGATATACCCCTCGATCTCGTCTTTTTTCCGTGACGCGAAAGCTTCGGTTGATTCGTAAATTAACAAGGCAAATTGCATCGACTTTCTCCGATGGGAAATTGTGAGGGCATTCGTGCCCCTGAATGGATGACGAGCGAGAAGCGAGCCCTTCTACAGGTTTCAGTAAATCCGGGCAAATTTCAAGCGAGGGGGATTTCAAGAACAGAGTTCGGTGTCAAGAGCTCTTGTTTGGTGTGTGACTACACGGAAGTTGCGATTGAGCGTAAGAGTTGGTTCCGACTTGCCCGTCACTCGCCCAGAGTGCTGATCATTGCTGCCCTTCAACCTGATTTCGCAACAATGATGGGCTGATAAAAGCCACTTTCAGATGGAGCGAGCCAGCGCGGAGTCTTAAAGCCTGTTCGGCTTAGTATCGCCTCAAGTTCATTGCGTCGGACGGCATGATAGAAGCCCGCTGTGTGAAAAGTGTGCCATTGCTTCTCGAGCTGACGAGTGATGTAAAGGTGAAAAATGTATCGCCGAGAATCGACCCATTCCCAAATCTGGAAAACAATGCGCCGCCGCCCCTGATCTACGTAAAACGATGGTCCCTCCACAACCGGTCTTTTCTCAATCAGACGGTCATAATCTCTGATGCTCGCCAGCAGGTAACCTCCGGGACGCAGCCTTGAACGCATTTGTTCTGCTGCTTGCAGAAGCTGCTCTGCGCTCTCAAGGTGCGGGAGTGCATTGTCCATACAGATCACCGCATCGAAGTGTGAGTCTCCTAGAAACTTCAGATCCAGCATATTCGCGACCGAGAACTGAATATTCAGGTTCTGCTGAGAAGCCTCCTGCCGCGCACGCTCAACCGCACGGGGGCTTAAATCGCAACCAGTAACTTGGAACCCCAGCCTTGCTAAGCCGAGCGCTTGCGTCCCAATGCCACAAGCACAATCAAGAATGCAAGCCGTGGTTGACAGACCGCAGTTCCGCTCGAGAATGGAGCTCAGGACAGCGGCTTGGCGTTCCACCGAAAGCTCCCAGTTCTCAAATATCAGATGGTATTGATCCGCTAGCTCGTCGTAGGTTTCCGCCGTGTCCATGGTCACGCGTAGTCTATCGCTTCACTTGACACTGCTAGCCCCCGCAGTTTTCTTCACCGCGAATCGATTGGCCAGAGATTGCGGGCGGTTAGTCGGCTACACGGAAGTTGCGATTGAGCGTAAGAGCAAAGTTCCGAGTAGTCCGTCAGGACGCAATCTCGAGAGGGCCGTGGCAATCTGCGCTTCCGACCGGAAGACTTCCGACGAATTCTCCTAACACCCTGCTAGTTTTTCGACTATTCGGGATTGAAGGCGATGGAATTAGGGACGGACAGCTCGACTTCTGTTCCGGCCGCGGCGCGGCTCCAAACTCTGAGTCTGGCGCCAATTCTTTTCGCCTGTTCGCGCATACCCAGGAGCCCCCAATGGCCCTCGCGTCCCTCATGCAGCACTTGAGGATCGATCCCGCAACCGTCGTCGCGGACGACCATCCTGAAACGCTTGGGGGCATACTCAAGCTCGAGCTCGATCCAGCTGGCTCGGGAGTGGCGGAATGCATTCACCAATAGTTCCCGGCCGATGCGATAGACCTCGTCGCGAATGAGCGGGTGTAGTTTTCTGGTCGAACCTAACACGATGACGCGAAAATCAATTTGCACTTCGATGCCCAAATCTTGTGGGATTCGGAAAAATGCCTGCCCTAGATCGTCGGAGTCTGAATTGGAAAAGCGGAGTCCTCGAACCACGTTGCGGCCCTCTTCCATGAGGTGTCTCATCAATTCGAGAACACGGCTTAATCGCAGCTTAGCGGGCGAATTCGCCGGTAGCTCGTCCACTGCAACATGTAGCTGCATAGCTGCGCTGAAAATGCCTTGCAGCACTGTATCGTGTAGGTCTTGGGCAATTCGCGTACGCTCTGCCAGGCGTTCCTCGAGACGGGCACGCATCTCCCCGAACGTTGGCAAACGAAAGAGATAGGGGCTTCTATACGCAAGAGGCAATCCATCGAGCCGCATAACAGATCCTCCTTTTTGTAAGGGAAGGTCGTCTTCCTGCCTTCTTACGCCCACTAGCCTGGGACCCGGGTGCAGCATGAAGCTATCAAGCGCGCCTGTGTTCGAGCTTTGTACTCGTGAGCATGGAGTAGATACTGTCAGGAACGTGACACACAGGTCTTGAACGATTTCGCCGCGGTCGGGACGTTCTTGCTCAATTGTGAGGAAACCGTTTCGCGATGGCCGGGGTCGTGTCTCAGCTTAACGAACGGTTCGATGAATCGGCATTCTTTGTTGCGTGCGCAGGTCAAGTCCGGCCTTCTCAACCGCCTCAATCCCGAAAGCGGGCCGAGAGGAGCGTGTTCTTCGCAACCGCATCGAATGAAATGACTTATCGTTGTTCCCAAGGGACTACGCTTGTTCGCCCCAATGGGAGTGCCTGCGTGTCAGCAAGACATAAGTGACAGCCAGCACCATCACCATGAGAGCATCGACAAAGAACCAGCCATATCCCAACACGAAAATGTGACTGAGAATTACGGCAGTCATCCACACAACAGTCAATCTCGCTCCCAATCTGGCTGTCTTCGGTATCAGGAGCAGAACTGCCACCACCGTCTCGAACACCCCTGACCCTAGCCGGAATACCGGCTGAGATACTAACCCGTGGACCGCTTCCGACATTTGCGTAAACAGGGCTACCGAACCTGGCACCCCTGCAAACTTGAGAAAGATGGCGGCATACAGAAGGTTCGTGGACACCAACAGGCGAATTGCCAGTAGTGCGAGTCTTTTGCCCATAAAATCTTGCCCCCTTGACCACCTCGAACCAGCTAATCCTTCGCGAATGGTAGTACTCATTTCTGCGTTTTCATGCGCGTTAGAAATCCTGCACCGTTGGGCGGATGACCATCTCATCGACTTCCACCTCGACCGGCTGCTCGATTGCGTAAGCGATCGCTCTCGCGATCGCGCTGGCCGGGATGGCCATTTTCATGAACTCGCGCAAATTCTTTCTGGTCGCTTCGTCCGAGCTGCTCTCCGACAGTTCTGTGGCAATC
>DATMPC010000056.1 GCA_035567895.1 Terriglobales bacterium
GCCGCGAGATACCAACGAATGACACATCCTTGCTCATCTCGCACGGGGTTATAGCGCAAAAGAAACCAGCGATACTTCGCGTCTTTTCTCAAGAAGCGCGCTTCGGTCTCGAACGGCGACCCGCTTAAGAACTTACTTTGAGTTTCCCTCGCTATCCGTTCCCAATCATCAGGGTGAAAGAACCTAGGCGGGCCGGAGCCTTGCCACTGCTCGAGAGTAAGACCGAAATAGTCGAGCGCGGCCTGGTTGGTATAAAGGCGGCTGCGATCGGGCCCTAATACTGCGACCAGCTGCGGCGTGAAATCCAGGATCTGTCGAAGCTGCATTTCGCTTTGCTGGATCTTTTCTTCCGCGCGCTTGCGTTCGGTCACATCTATCGCCGTGCCGACCACTTCAACAAGCTCTCTAGTGGAATTGAAAACTGGATGGGTCAGGCCATGAATGTGTTTGACTGTCCCGTCCGGTAGCACGATTCTGAATTCGATGTCGGAATCTACCTTCCGGACGAACATCCTATCACTGGCCTGCCGCTTGACCTTATCACGATCTTCTGGGTGTATTCGCTGCAGCCATTGGTCTCGCATTGGAAGACCCTGTTGCGGATCGAAGCCGAAAATTCGGAACATTTCCTCGGACCAGTACAGGGCCTCGCGGGTTGTGCCATCGCTGGCCCAACTGCCCGTGTGGGTAAGCCTCTGAGCTTCGGCGAGATAGTTTTCGCTTTCGCGCAGGGCTTTCTCGACGCGCTTCTGCTCGCTCAAATCAAGGGCGAAGCCAACCCCTTCGTTGCCACCTTCTTCGAAAAGTGCCCCGGCGAGTAGCACGGGCACGCGGGTGCCATCTTTCCGGAACATCTCTGACTCAAAGGGCTGTACGGTCCCGGTCTGCATTACCTTTGCCAACGCGCGCTCAGTGCGCTCGCGCCATTCCGGAGGAGTCATGTCCTTCCAGCGCACGCGACCCGAGGCGACATCGTCACGGTCGCATTGCACCATGCGGAGAAAGGCTTCATTGGACGCGACGATGCCGCCCTCGGCATTCCAGATCGCGATTCCCAGAATGTTGGCATCGACCAGGCGCTGGATCTTTTTTTCACGGTTCTCGAGATCGTGATAAAGCCGCGCATTCTCGAGCGAGATGGCTGCTTGCGAAGCGAGCACCTTCAACAGGGTGACACGGTCAGGAGTGAAAATGCGCGGCGCGAGATTGTTTTCGAGATAGAGGAGACCACTGAGTTTTGCCTGGTTAATTAGTGGCAAACAGAGAATGGAACGGACACGATGCTGAGCGATGTACGAATCGACAGCAAACGGATCTTGAGACGATGCATCGTCGAGAATCACAGTTTCCTGGGTGCGCATCACGTAGCGAACGACGGACTCCGGCAAAGCGGCTGTGCTGTCGGCGGCACTGCGCAGATGGACGGTTACATCCTCTCCACTAGTGGTCGCTTCTGCGTGTATCTGCAGCTCATTCCCTCGCAAAAGAATCAGGAGACCTCGTTCAGCACCAGCGTGCTCGATCGCCGCGCGCATGAGCCCGTCGATCAGTTTTTCCAAAACCATCTCGCCCGCGACTGCCTGCGAGACCTTAATCACCGTGGCCAGATCTAGGAGTTCAGCAGGCGCCAAGATTGTGCTCGTCGGCGTCGAGATCAGTCCTTCCTTTTTGAGATGGGGATATAAATGGTCCAGCTGCGCTACTTTGCCATCAGCTCCCCAACGCTGATAGCAATACCGGGCTTCGTGCAAATACACATCTGCGAACGTTTGGAAACCACGTGCTGCGTAGAATCGCGCGGCGACCTCATAGGCAACCGCCTCATCGTGGATGAATCCATTGGCGTGCGCCGAGCGGATGGCCTTCTCGTAAAGGCCTTCGGCTTCGACCACGCGGCCTTCTATTCTCGCGACTTCAGCACTCACGAGTGCGGCACGGTCTTCAAAATTGTCTGGGCAATGCTCAGACAAAACCATCAGTCGCCGATGACTAGCTCTGAGAGCCTCGAAATGGTCTCTTTGCTTATCAGGCAAGGACGAATCCCAAGACGCAGCGTGGGAGAGCGCGCTATAGAAGTGAAAAAAAGCCGGTTCAAGTACAATCAACCGAGGTTGTTGTTGGCGTACCTTCAATGATGCATCAGCGGCAGAGGCATAGTCGCCCGCAAAGAACCGTGCTTCCGCCTTTGAAGTCCAGTATTGGAATTCCGCATCTTTGAGAGCGGGATTACTCGCCAGGTGGCGCTCAAACGCAATCTCGTCGAATTTGTCGTCGTTAAAGGAGCCAAATTCACTCGTCAATCCCCGGAGGTTCCGTATTAGCTGGAGATCCGAGGCGATCAAATCAGCAGCGAGTCCAACCTTCGCCTTCTTTGCAAATTCGATCCCTTTTTCAGCTTCTAATTGCGCCTGGGCCAGTGGATCTCCGACGACCAGAAGGCTCATGACCACTTGCGTTAGGCTGTATGCCGCGTAGGTAAAATCACCCATCTGGTAAGCGACATTGAATGCGTGGCGCACTAGGTCGCGGCCGTGACGCGCGTGTTTCGAACCGGGGATAATAATGCTCCCAAAACACATGCATATCCGAGGTTCGTAGCGCTTCAAGCCGCGCTTTTGCAACAAGCCGTAGCCGAGTTGACCAAATCGAACGGCATCCTCGTACTTGTCGAAGCGCGAGGCTGCTGCCATTCCAAACCATAGATAAGCAAGGCATGATGCATCGCAATTGCCGTACCGGAGACTAAGATTCACCATTCGGCAGACTACGAGCACACACAGATCTTGGTCGAAGAACACCGCGGGGGTAAGAAACTCCGTTAATACCTCTAAATCGTCCAGAGCATCGGGATTCGAGACCAAGGGCGCGTCAAGCAGGTCCTCTATTTTCCGGTCCCCGAGCAGTGACCAAACCTGCTCGTATTCGCGTTCCACATCGTCCCTGCTCGGATGAGCTAACCAGATCGTCCCGTCACGCCTAAGATATTCAAGGCATATCTCGACGGCACGATCGAGCCGCTCCAATGCTGTGTATAGCATTAGCTGTAAGCATGTGACCCGAGCCAAATCATGGGCGCGATTGGCACGCGCGGCGAGCATCGAAAGTCGCTTTTCAGCAGACTCCATATCGGCGGTCAGCAGTTCACACTCAGCTGTCAGGTCTTCGAGCGAAAAGATAAGCTCGTAATCTGCCTTCCAACTCTCGTCAGCCAGTAACGCCCGACCTGTCGCGAGGTAAGAAAGAGCTGAGGCATAGGCGATCGAGCGCTTCGCCCGCCTTGCCGCGACCAAGTTCAATTCTGCGACGCGCCTCCGCTCGTCATTTGACGTAATGAGGTGAGTGGCGCGATTGAACTGGTTCACGATCTCGAAGATCCTCTGCTCACGCTCGTGTGAAGGAGTTCTCTCTGCCAACAGCCTTCCGATTCGGAGGTGCGTCTCGGCGCGCAGTTGCTGTGGGATCAAGGAATACACCGCTTCCTGCACACGGTCATGGAAAAAACGATAGGAATCTTCCGAGCGAAGGACAAGGCCCGCTAGAACGGCTTCCCAGAGTTGCCGCTCGAGTTCCTCATTCGAGTCCTGGTAGATCATCTTCAGCATAGCGAAGTCCGCACTGTTACCCAGGCAGGCCAGCTGCTGTAAAGCACTCTGGGTTTCGACCGGAAGGCGATTCAACTTCCCGACCATAAGGTCCGCCACGTTATCTGTGTAACTCTTGGCGTAAATACGATTAAGGTCCCAAGACCATCGCGCTTCACCGTCGTCGAACCGGAGCAGCCCTTCGTCGGCCAGCGCCGTGAGAAACTGGATCGCAAAGAACGGATTGCCGCTGGTCTTCTCGTGCACCAGTTGCGCCAGAGGCTGGGCGGCATTTCGCTCGCTGTGCAGCGCATCGGCGACCAGCCGGTCGATATCGTCAACCCCGAGAGGCGCCAGAACGATCTCCTGCATTCTCGTTCCGACCGTGCGGATCGCGTCCAGTGTTTGCGTGAGCGGGTGAGAGGGGCTCACCTCGTTGTCGCGGTAGGCCCCGACAACCAGCAGGTGCTGCACGTCCGGATCGGTAATCAGGTGCTCCAGCAGTTCAAGCGTTGCCGCGTCCAGCCATTGCAAATCATCGAGGAACAGCGCGAGCGGATGCTCCGGCTTGGCGAACACGCCGAGGAACCGCCGGAACACCAGTTGAAAGCGGTGCTGCGCGTCTCGCGGTGGCAGGTCTGGAACGGGCGGTTGTTTCCCGATGATGATCTCCACCTCAGGGATGAGGTTGGCGATAAGCTGGCCACTCGGACCCACCGCCTCCGCCAAGGCACGCCGCCATTGGTCGACGTCTGCTTCGCTCTTGACGAGGATCTGACGGACAAGCGTCTGGAAAGCATGTGCCATGGTCGCGTAGGGAATGTCGCGCTTGTACTGGTCAAACTTGCCCGCCGCGAAAAGCCCGCGCGGCGGAACAAGCACCTTGTGCAGTTCGTTCACCACTGAGGATTTGCCGACGCCAGAATAACCGGACACAAGCACGAGCTCTGGCCTACCCTGCGTCACGACTCGGTCGAAGGCTGCGATCAATGCGTCGACCTCGCGCTTCCGCCCGTAGAGCTTCTCAGGGATCAGTAACCGGTCTGACGCGTCGTGCGCGCCCAGCGGGAATGGATCGATGCGACCATGCGACTGCCATTCCTCCAGGCACCGACGAAGATCACTCTCCACGCCCGACGCAGTCTGGTAGCGTTCCTCGGGAGTTTTGGCGAGCAGTTTCATCACGATCGCAGAGACACCGGCCGGCACACTTTCCACTCGTTCGTGAGGCGGCACCGGATGACGTGCAATGTGGCAATGTACCCATTCCATCGGATCGGAAGCTGTGAAAGGCAGGGTACCGGTCAGCATCTCATAAAGGGTGACGCCGAGGGCATAGAGGTCGCTTCGCGAATCTATCGAGCGATTCATCCGCCCGGTCTGCTCGGGTGCCATGTAAGCGAGTGTTCCAGCGATGAATTCGGGAGGTTCCAGCGGTCGCCGTTCGCGCACCAAGCGTGAAGCGATTCCGAAACCCGTAAGCCATATTCGACCGCTTTCACGCGCTACCACAATGTTCGAAGGCTTCAGGTCTTTATGGATGACATGGCGCTTGTGTAACAGGCCCACTGCGTGCGCGATAGCAACAGCGAGGCGCAGAAACACCTTCGTTTCCATCGGTCCGTCAACGAGCCGATTGAGCGGCTCACCCCCGGGATCTTCGAATACAAGTACGCTCTGCTCGTTGTACTGGGACAAAGTCATCGGCCGAAGCGTCCATGTTGTGTCCAGTTCGTTTCTGAACGAATATTCGTGCTGCAGCTTTTCGACGGTTTCGAGCGCGGGGCGCAGTGAGACAGTTGCTAGTAGGAGAACAGAGGGGGCAGTTACCTCCTTCGAATGGCCCCGGTAAAGGATTAATTCATGGTCCTCGCGTAGCGGTACTGCCTTGTATCCGAAGAGTTCCACGGTTTCTTGTTCTCCCCTTACCAGAATACTGCATTGGTGTTGGGGCGTCGACGCAAAGAGCCTTGGCGACGTAAGCGCTAGACTCGGATAACAAGCGATGTAGCGTTCAAACGGATCAAGCATCTGAAGGTCAAAGACTGGACGAAGTAATGGTTGGCTGAAGAGAGCGTTCGCCCAAGAGTTGTGGGCAAAAACCTCGTCATAGCTCCTGCTGGAGCCAGTAACCGTTAAAGCCACGCCTCACGTTCTTCCACAGTTCGTAGGAAGTAGCGTAGTTGACCTGAAAAGCTTGCCCCGGCTGCAGGTTCCTAATTCCGCTATCGTCGGCATGACTTGCGCGATATGGAAACTGGGGCTTTGGAAGAACAATAATCGTTATTGCCCAACGCTGCCAGTGGGTTCTGCCCTGCGCCTCGCCAAAACGTCGTACACCTGCAAAATGAATGACTTGGCGCAAAGCTCGATTCGGATTTTTCCGCTACAATTCTTGCCATGATCGTGTCGCTCCGACATTTCCTCGGTTGGTTGGCCAGCGCTTTCCGTTCCCGGGAGGACCTCGTCCTCGAGAACCTGGCTCTCCGTCGGCAATTGCTGGCTCGGCACGCGCAACAACCTCGCCGTCGATTCACTGCCCTGCACAAACTGTTCTGGGTTGCGTTGCGAACATACTGGTCCGGGTGGACCAAGCCGCTCATCTTGGTCACTCCTAGAACCGTCGTGACTGGCATCGCGCCGGGTTTCGTTTGTATTGGACGTGGGTCTCCAGAGTCAGCCAGGTAGGAGGACGGAAGCGTGTCAGCAAAGAGGTCCGCGCCTTGAT
>DATMPC010000057.1 GCA_035567895.1 Terriglobales bacterium
AGCGGTCGTTGAGTCCATAGATCGTGGAATTGAACTGATCGTGGCTGCGAATCGTTGTTAAAAGAAATTCGTCATGCTTCAGGTCATGCTTTGGGATCGGGCAAACGCTTAGCTTCGCCTTGCCGGAGCTCGTTTTGAAGATGCGGTGCTTCGCTGCATTCGGCAGATAGAAGAATTGTTCCTTAGCAAGTCGTGCATTGAAGTTCTCGAATCCCGGAATCACCTTGGAAATCGCATCACGGATCAAGTTGTAGTCCGCCGCAAAGCCCAGCCAATTTGTGGTCGTTCGAGACCCCAAAGTAGCATGCGCCAGATTCGCAACGATCGCTACATCGCTCATCAGTTCGGGTGAAGCGGGCCGAAAGAAGCCTTCGGACGGATTGATAATACCCATGGAATCCTCGATCGTCAGGAACTGCTTGCCGGTCTTTTGTATGTCTTCCTCCGTCCGCCCCAGGCAAGGCAGGATCAGTGCTCTCTCCCCTGTAATCAGATGAGAGCGATTTAGTTTGGTGGAAACGTGAACGGTAAGCTTGCAGCGCTGCATAGCGTGAGCGCTGTAGACCGTGTCAGGCGTGTTCGAAATAAAATTTCCGCTGATCGCAAAAAAGACCTTGACGTCTCCGTCGAACATCGCGTGCAACGTCTCGACGGTGTCGTACCCTGACTTTCGGGGCGGTTCAAAGTTGAACTCTTTCCCTAGGACATCCAAAAATGCTTTTGGCGGCCGCTCCCACACACCCATTGTACGGTCACCCTGGACATTTGAGTGTCCACGTACACACACAGTGCCTGCCCCCGCGCGTCCTATGTGACCGCCAACGAGCAGAAGATTCACGATCATCGAAACATTGTCGACGCCGTTGCGTTGCTGCGTAACGCCCAGGCACCACGCGATTATGGTCTTCTTTGAGGCCGCGTACATATCGGCGGCCACATGCAGCTGATTTCGACTCAGCCCGCTATTTTCCTCAATCTCTTCCCAGCTTGTGGTTTCTACATCGGCCAGGAGTGCTTCGAAGCCTTCGGTGAACGTTTGAATAAAATCACGGTCAATTTGCGAGACGTGTCCCGCACGCTCGCGCTCGAACAGATCCTTTAGAATGCCTTTGATTGTCGCTACATCTCCATTGACGCGCACGGGGAGATACAGATCGGCAAGGGCGTGGCCATTCCCAAGCAGTGCAAAGGGCAGTTCAAAAGGATTCGAATAATCCTGGGGGTTTGGATTCGTTACCCTCATCAGGCTTACTTCAGGTAAGGGGTTGACCGCGATGATCTTTGCCCCGCGGTCCTTGGCCTTCTGAAGCGATGTTAACATTCGCGGGTGGTTTGTCCCAGGATTGTTTCCAAAGATGAAGATGAGCTCGGTGCTCTCCATATCTTCCAGCGTGGCTGTGCCCTTGCCAACGCCGAGCGTCTCAACCATCGCAACTCCCGACGACTCGTGGCACATGTTCGAGCAATCCGGCAGATTGTTGGTTCCGAACTGCCGCGCGAATAATTGCAGAAGAAAGGCAGGCTCATTGGTCGTCTTGCCAGAGGTGTAGAAGCTGGCTTGGTTGGGCGAATCCAGGCCGTTCAGCTCTTGAGCGATCATCGCAAACGCGTCTGACCATGTGATCGGCTGATAGTGCGTTGCGTTCGCGTGCCGTACCATTGGCGAAGTCAGACGCCCCTGCTGATTCAGCCAGTAATCGGATTTTGCGGCCAGATCTGCTATGGAATACTGCGCAAAGAAGTCCGCCTCGACGCGCTTCTTTGTTGACTCATCGGAGACCGCCTTGGCGCCGTTCTCGCAAAACTCAAAAATCTTCCGTTTCTTGTCAGGACTTGGCCATGCGCAGCTCTGGCAGTCGAACCCAGTTACTTGGTTGATTTTCAAAAAAGCTTCGGTCGATCGAACTGGTCCCATTTCGCCAATTCCGTAGAGCATGGTATTCCAGATGGCAGGAATGCCGGCAGCCTCCTCCGAGGCACGTCCAATCCTGAGCTTGCCCAAATCCGTTGGGTTTTGCGCTTGCTGGGAAGTCGAGTCGTTCGGATTGAGTTCCACGACAGGATCTGCGCCTGTGCTGGTCCGAGTCTTCGTGCGCAGCTCTTGCTTGGCGCGATAGTGCCCATCTCGGCATTGCTCGTCCCCTTGGATTACGTCTGAACTGTGTGACGTTTTCATACACTCCTCCCCTTCCACCTGCGATCGTTGGATTGGATCGCGACTGCCGTCTAGCCGAACGGTGTCACGTCACTTGAATCGCCTAGCCTACCGCCGGGCGAGGCCTTTCTCAATTCGAACTCTTGCACGGCCGATATATGACTCCCTTCAGTAACTCTTGGTATGTTCGGAATTTCCTTTCTGTTCATGCCCCAATCGAAACTGAGCACCTGCTTCGCTTTCGCCTGTCCGACAGCCACCCGGTTGTATACGTCCACACCTTTTGCAAATGGAACAATTTCAATCGGTGGCGGCCTTAAGACTCCCGTTTCAAAACCCGGGCAGAGCTCGTTCTCGATTTCCACTACCTGTTGCGAAGTCAAGCCGTAACTGTCTACCCCGAGCAGCCGGGAGAAATTATGATAGAAGTCGATGAGGTTGAAAGCGACGCGCGGGCCTCCCTTGCTTGAGATTGCCACTCGTCGCCCCCCAACTCTGAGGGATCGCAACGCTGGCTCGAACATTGGGCCACCCACGTTGTCGAAGACAGCATCGACTCCTCTTCCCGCCGTCATTTCCAGGACCCTCTCACGAGGATCTTCGGTCTTGGTATTGACGACAGACTCCGTACCCGGAATCGGATCGGATGTAGTATCTGCGCCAATAACGCGCCCGCTTGCAGTTTGCGATCTGTGTGGCTGCTTGCCCCACCGCACCCGCGGCGCCGACGATGAGAATGCTCTCGTCAGGTTGAATTTGAGCTGCATTCACAACAGATGCCCAAGCCGTAACGAACGGAACTCCGATCGCCGCAGCCTGCGCCATACTCAACGACTTCGGTTTTAGCGACACCGTCCCTACAGGGACAACGACGTATTCCGCGTGAGATCCATCGCGCGCGGTACCGAGATTCGGGGAGCTGCCCCAGACTTCTTCGCCTTCGTGCTGCTTCCCCGTTACAACAACGCCGGCAAAATCCCGGCCTGGGATTTGCGGCAAAGTCGTGTTCTTGAAGCGTCCCGAGACGTTCGCGACGTCGCTGGGGTTGATCGCCGCAGCAATCACGTGAACGATTGCTTCCCCGTCGCCCGGCTCTGGAATCGTGACCTCTGCGATTCGCAGTAAGGACGGCGGTCCAAACTCAGCAAAACGCAATGCTTTCATTACGCTAGTACTCATGGCTCTCCAATCCGCGGCATCAACGATTGACTACGCCTAGAAGGGATCTGGATTCTCCAGTTAACCGCACGTCGGCATTCAAAGTGGCGTCGTGGGTCCACTGATTCGGGCCGGGACGGTTCGAGCCTCCCTTGGTGGCGATGACGAGGCCCGCCGGGCATGGAAACAGCGCCTCGGGGATTCGATTTTTGTAGCCTGCGAATTTCACGCTGCGGAGGCGCCAGTCAATACCATCTCCAAGATATTCACCTCGAACGGCTCCTGCACTAGTCCCCCCACAGTTTGCTCCAAGTGCTTAAAGTGAGGACTTGCTGCGTGCTGATCAAGAGCAGTTTGACTCTCCCATATTTCACAAAAATAAAAGCGCCCCTCCGAATCTGACTCGTAGAGTTGATACAATTTGCATCCCGATTCGGCGCGGGTGGGAGCTAACATGCCCCACAGGAGCTCCCTGAGTTGGCTTTCGCTTCCTCTGCGTGCCACGGATCTTGCAATTACGCTTACTTCACTCATGGTTACCTTCCTCCATTCAGACTTGTTTTGCGACGCTACTTCATAGCTGGATCAATCAACGTCAGATCCGTTGCTGGATCAAACCTCTTTTGCATCGTTACTGGGTCCTCAGTAACCATTACTTCTAGCGTCGGCGCCACGTAAGCCTCGAGAACATGTCCGCCTTGCGTTCTTCCATCCGGACTCCCCACCACCATGTGGGTATGAACTACGGGCTTTCCTTGATAGAGCGCGATATCGCCGCTCATCCCAATTACTTCGTGCTGACCGTGGATGGGAATCTTCTTGTACATTTTGCGTTGAGGGTCGAACCATCCCAGCGTTGCTCCATTCAGCGCTCCGATAGCGGTGAAATGTGCACTCGTGACGCGATACTTCTCAGCGAACTCCAACAGTCCGGAAAAAGCTTCATCTCCCTGGTAGAAGATGACCGCATATTGTTTCGTCGGTTCACCAGGGTTTAACAGTTGAACCTCCATCTTGGGCGCGTTGCCCCTCGGACCAGCTTCAGACGGGGAGACGTAGTCATCTCCCTTCTCCCGCGAATACGCCGCTAAGCCGGCGATCCCAATGAATATCAAAACGCAACCCACTAGTTTTATTTTCGTCATAGTTTTGCCCTCTTAAGGTTCTGAATTTTTATAATTCACCTTTCTCGCTCAAGCTCGCTGCCCGCTTGGTTAAAATCCCGACTTGCAGACAACTCAGACGCGTATGTTCGGTGGAATCATTTGGCGTTCCGGATGGTGCCGCTTGCCGGACCACGACGTGATTTTGGTGGTCGCGGACTTCTTGCCAAAGGAACGCGCCCACCAATCAAGCGCAGGGTGAAAAATCACTTTGAGCTCGTCGTGAGTTTGCCGCAGCATTCAGGGCGCTTCGGCAACTCGGAGCTATTCCAGCCACCACCGAGCGCTTGAACCAACGTCACCGCGTCTACCATGCGGCGGCCGAGAATGCTCACCGCGGTGACTTCATCGGAGAGAGCCGCACTTTGAGCGGTTGTGACTTCCAGGTAGCTCGTGACGCCACCTACGTAACGTGTGTTGGCAAGTTCCAGGTACTTCCGCGCTGCAGTGACTGCTTGTTCCTGAACTTGAGCTTCGTTCTCCAGGATGCGCAACGCGGCGACGTTATCTTCGACTTGTTGAAAACCGCTCAGGACTGTTTCACGATAGTTGGCGACTGTTTGATCGTAGGCTGCTATAGCTTGATCCAAGTTGGCCCGACGGCGGCCGCCATCAAAAATGGGCGCTATTGCGGAACCTCCTGCCGCCCAAAAGATGCTCGGGCCGGAGA